>ONSX01000075.1 GCA_900320615.1 uncultured Eubacteriales bacterium | reverse complement strand
GGCTGGTAAACGAACACCGAAGGTCCTGACAAAGGAGGAAGCTGCCGAGCAGCAGGCTGCCGAGCTTCGCGCGGCAATCGAGATGATCGAGAAGGAGAAAGGCATCAGCAAGGAGTCACTTCTCGAGTCCATCGAGCAGTCGCTGATGACCGCGTGCAAATCTCATTTCGGAAAGAACGACAATATCAATGTCACGATTGATCCGGAGACATGCCGCTACAGGGTGACTGCAGAGAAGGAGGTTGTCGCCACACAGGACGATATCGTCGATCCCGCTCTTCAGGTCACGGTCGATGAGGCCAGAAAGACCAATCCGCACGCTGTAGAGGGCGACATTATTGTCGTTGACATTAACTCCAAGGCATTTGGTCGTATTGCGACGCAGAATGCGAAGAACATCATCCTGCAGCGTATCCGCGAGGAGGAGCGCAGCGCGGTCTATAACCAGTACTACAGCCGCGTACATCAGGTGGTGACAGGAACGGTTTCGAGATTGCAGGGGAAGACATACAGCATCAACCTCGGGAAGGCCGACGCACTGCTCAATGAGAACGAACAGGTGAAGACCGAGCATTTCCAGCCGACCGAGCGGATCAAGGTCTACGTCGTGGATGTAAAGAACACGCCAAAGGGTCCGAAGATCCTCGTTTCGAGGACGCACCCAGATCTTGTCAGAAAGCTGTTCGAAGAAGAGGTCTCCGAGGTTGCGGATGGAACGGTTGAGATCAAGGGAATTGCGCGCGAACCGGGTTCCAGAACAAAGATGTCTGTGTACTCCCATAATCCGGATGTCGATCCGGTCGGCGCGTGCGTCGGCATGAACGGCGCCCGCGTCGGTGCTGTCGTCGAGGAGCTCCGCGGTGAGAAGATTGATATCATCGAGTGGAATGAGAATCCGGCAATCCTGATCGAGAACGCGCTCAGCCCGGCCAAGGTCATCACGGTCGCGGCGGACCCGGACGAGAGGGCCGCGAAGGTGATCGTCCCGGACTATCAGCTGTCGCTTGCAATCGGCAAGGAGGGACAGAATGCGAGACTTGCGGCGAGACTGACCGGATACAAGATTGACATCAAGTCCGAGACACAGGCGCGTGAGTCAGGTGAGAGGAAGAGGAAGATGCAGACGAAGGACTCGTGCCGGAAGAAGCCGCAGCGAACCTGTCTGGGATGCAGGACAGTCAGGAATAAGGATGAGCTGATCCGTGTCGTGCGGACTCCGGACGGTCGGGTGCGGATTGACCCGGACGGCCGCCTGAATGGCCGAGGCGCTTATATCTGCAGAAATCCGGAATGCCTCGCGAGGGCAGTGAAGTCGAAGGCGCTCCCGAGAGCGCTGAAGACGGAGATACCGGAGGAGACACTCCTTGAACTGACGGAGGAAATCAGGCGTGGCTGATGAGCGGAAGGCACTGGCATACATCGGATTCGCGGCGCGCGCCGGCAAGGCGCCGAGCGGTGAATTTTCGACAGAAGCGGCGATTAAGAAAGGAAAGGCAAAGGCGGTCTTCATTTCCGGAGACGCCTCTGACAATACAAAGAAGAAGTTCCGTGACAAATGTGCGTATTACCATGTTCCGATCGCATATCTTGCGAACCGGGAGACGCTCGGAAAAGCTGCCGGCAAGGCGGCCCGGACGTCAGTGGCTGTGACTGACGCATCCCTCGCGGAAGCAGCAATGAAAGCAATGGAATAAGAATAACAGGGGAGATTGTTTATGACAAAAATCAGGGTTCATGAACTGGCGGCAGAGATCGGTAAGTCAAACAAGGACGTTATCAATTATCTGTCCAATAAAGGGTATGACGTCAAGACCGCCGTCAGTCTTGTGCCGGAAAACGAGATCGGCAACATAAAAGCAGCGTTCGGTGTGGCGGAGAAGACCCCGGCGAACGTTGCCGGAGCGCCGAAGGAGCAGGCCGGCCAAGCGGAGGAGAACGCTGAGAAACAGCCGAAAAAGAAGAGCGGCATCATGAGAGTTTTCCGTTCTCAGAACGCCAGGGGACAGCTGCAGAGACGTCCGAAGAAGGCGGCAGAGACTCCGAAGCATGAATCGGCTGATCACACAGCGAACAGAAGAACCGAGGCGGGAGACGGAGAGTTCGGCTCCGGTGCGTCGGTCAGAATTACACCGAAGGAGGAGCCGGAGGCGCGGAACGTGGCAGAGCAGAAATCTGCAGGGATTCGGACTCCGGAGGCTGTGTCGGCGCAGGAAGGCGCAGCAGAAGTTGCAGTCAACAAGGAAAGAGCTGAGGCGGAGACGGGCGACAGAAGCAGGAAGCTGCCGAAGCAGGAAGAAGTAAGAGAGCCGGTTAGGACTGAGATGGGAAAGAGAACGGAGTCGATGGCAGCGTCTGCTGAGTCGGACAAAAAGCATGAAGAAAAGGCACAGGAGACGGAGGCAAATGAGAGAAGAGCGGCGGAGCCGGTGAGCCGGAACGCAGGCGCACAGGGCGGCGGTCAGTCTGAGCACAGCCGCGTTGAAAGAAATGACCGTGGAAGCGGTGCGAGAAATGACCACTACGGCGCAAGAGGCGGTGACCGCGGTGCCAGAAATGACCACAGCTCAAGAAACAATGACCGCGGAAGCGGCACGCGAAATGACCGCTACAGCGCAAGAAATAATGAGCACGGCAATCGCTACGGCACAAGGAACGGCAGCGGTCAGGGCGGTTACCAGAGCAGAAGCGGCCAGAGCGGCTACGGCGGAAGGAACGGCAGCGGTCAGGGCGGCTACCAGAGCAGAAGTGGTCAGAGCGGCTACGGCGGAAGGAACGGCAGCGGTCAGGGCGGCTACCAGAGCAGAAGCGGCCAGAGTGGCTACGGCGCAAGGAACGGTCAGGGCAGCTACGGCACGAGGAACGGCAGCGGCCAGGGCAGCTACGGCGGAAGAAACAGTCAGGGCGGCTATGGCGGAAGAAGCGGCCAGGGCGGCTATGGCGGAAGAAGCGGCCAGGGCGGTTTTGGCGGAAGGAGCGGCCAGGGCAGCTATGGCGGAAGAAGTGGCCAGGGCAGTTCATTTGGCGGCGGCTTCGGTGCAAGGAGAGGCGCGTCTTCAAGACCGTCTGACGGTGATGGCGCACTCGCACACAAGACATCCAGAGACTTCAGAGGAAATGGCAAGGATCGCGAGAGAACACATGAGGAGAGACGCGAGATGGGCCGTCACGGCGATATGGGCAATCGTCCGAATCAGCAGAGAAGACAGTTCAATCGCATCCCGAAGGCTCTTCAGAAGAAGCAGAACCAGAACTCGCAGCAGTCGAAGGCAGAGGAGAAGGTAACAGAGATCAAGATCCCGGAGAAGATCACAATTCGCGATCTCGCTGAGAAAATGAAGATCCCGGCATCGGCACTGATCAAGGAGCTCTTTATGAAGGGCGAGATGGTCACTGTCAACCATGAGATCCCGTATGAGAAGGCAGAGGAGATCGCGATGGATCACGACATTCTCTGTGAGAAGGAAGAGAAGGAAGATGTCATCGGAAACCTTCTTGCTGAGGATAAAGAGGATGAGAAGGACATGGTCCCGCGTCCGCCGGTAGTCTGCGTCATGGGTCATGTCGACCACGGCAAGACATCTCTTCTCGATGCGATCAGACATACGCATGTGACCGACAAGGAAGCCGGCGGCATCACGCAGCACATCGGCGCCTACATGGTTTCGATCAATGGAAAGAAGATCACATTCCTCGATACGCCGGGTCACGAGGCATTCACGGCGATGCGTATGCGAGGCGCGAATTCGACCGATATCGCTGTTCTGGTCGTTGCGGCTGATGACGGCGTCATGCCGCAGACAGTCGAGGCGATCAACCACGCGAAGGCCGCCAACGTCGAGATCATTGTTGCCGTCAACAAGATTGATAAGCCGGGCGCGAACATTGACCGCGTCAAGCAGGAGCTGTCCGAGTACGGACTTGTCGCCGAGGACTGGGGCGGAGATACGATCTTCTGCCCGGTATCCGCAAAGACGCACGAGGGTCTCGACAATCTTCTCGAGATGATCCAGCTGACTGCGGAGATGCACGAACTGAAGGCGAATCCGAATCGTCTCGCGAGAGGTCTTGTGCTTGAGGCGAGACTCGACAAGGGCCGCGGTCCGGTCGCGTCCATCCTGGTTCAGAAGGGCACGCTCCATCAGGGCGATTTCATCGCGTGCGGCGCTGCACACGGAAAGGTCCGCGCCATGACGGACGAGAAGGGCAGACGTCTCCACAAGGCGACTCCGTCCATGCCGTGCGAGATTATCGGTCTGTCTGATGTGCCGGAGGCCGGCGAGGTCCTCATGGCATTCGATACGGACAAGGAGGCCAAGGAGTTTGCGTCCGTATTCGTGACGGAGGGCAAGAAGAACCTCATCGAGGAGACGAAGACACAGATGTCTCTCGAGGATCTGTACAAACAGATCAAGGAGGGCGGCCTCAAGGAGCTTCCGATCGTCGTCAAGGCGGATGTACAGGGCTCTGTCGAGGCTGTCTCCCAGTCACTGCAGAAGCTGTCGAACGACGAGGTTGTCGTCAAGATCATTCACGGCGGCGTCGGCGCGATCACAGAGTCGGATGTGTCTCTTGCAGCGGCGTCAAATGCGATTATCATCGGATTCAACGTCCGTCCTGACGCTTCAGCGAAGAAGATGGCCGAGCAGCAGAAGGTCGACATTCACCTCTATAACATCATTTACGAGGCAATCGAGGATGTCGAGCGCGCGCTGAAGGGCATGAGAGCAGCTGTCTACGAGGAGAAGGTTCAGGGCCACGCCGAGATCAGACAGATGTTCAAGTCCTCGTCCGCCGGCAATATCGCCGGTGCAGCTGTCAAGGACGGCATCATTCAGAAGACATCGAAGGTGCGCGTCTTCCGCGGCGAGGAGAAGATCTACGAGGGCGATCTTGCGTCCCTCAAGAGATTCAAGGACGATGTCAAGGAAGTCAGAGAAGGCTTCGAGTGCGGTCTTGTCTTCAAGGATTGGGGCGACTTCGAGATCGGCGACACGGTCGAGGCCTATACGATGGTTGAGGTTGAGAGAGACTGAAATACATATTGCACCTGCCGCACGGCGGCAGTTTCGGGTTGCCCTGCGGACGGATGCTCCGCAGGGCAATTCAGACAGAGGAAAAGTTTATGAGAAAAAACAGCCCGAAAAACAAACGAATCAACGAGGAGGTCGCTCACGAATTGTCACAGATCATCCGCGACCTGAAGGATCCGCGCATCTCATTTATGACATCTGTCATGGATGCGTATGTGAGCACGGACCTGAAGAACTGCAAGGTCTATGTCAGTGTGCTCGGTGACGAGAAGGCAAAGGCGGACACTATGAAAGGCCTCGAGTCCGCGAAGGGCTTTATACGCCACGAACTTGCGGAGACGCTGAACATGAGGAATACACCTGAGCTCACATTTGCGCTTGACGAATCAATCGAGAGAGGCGTGCGCATGTCGAAGCTGATTGACGATGTCGCCCAGCACGACGAGAAGGTTCAGGAAGAGCGGGAAGAGACAGACGAGGCAGATCAGGCGGCCACAGATGAGACCTGAGAAGGGACGCGACGGTTTATGGAATGCATTTCAGAGTTACTGACAGACGGGATTCAGACGATCGGCATCGCGGGCCATGTGAACCCGGACGGAGACTGCGTTGGAAGCACGACGGCGCTCCGGAATTACATCCGGTCGAATTATCCACAGTATCAGGTTGACCTCTATCTGGAGCGCCCGAAGGACGCGCTGCTTTTTCTTGATGGCGCGAGGGAAGCGCTCCGGGAGGTCCCGGAGAAGACGGAACCGTATGATCTCTTCATTATCTGCGACGTGAGCACGGAGGACCGCATTGGCGTCGCGCGCACGCTCTTTGCGGAGGCGCGACGCACTGCCTGCATCGACCACCATCTGACGAACGGCGGCTTCTCCGACATCGATCACATCGAGCCCGACGCGAGCTCGACGGCGGAGGTGCTCGCAAATCTCATGGATGATGACAAAATCAACCAGTCGGTCGCGATATCACTCTACACGGGAATCATCCACGATACAGGCGTGTTTCAGTATAGCAATACATCGCCGCGGACGCTTGAGACGGCGGCCCGGCTCATCGCGAAGGGGATTCCGTTCAGCCGTATCATCGATGATTCTTTCAATCGCAGAACCTATGTCCAGAACCGCATTCTGGGCTATGCGCTCGAGAAGGCAGAACTCGCCATGGATGGACGCGTCATCACCTGTATTCTCACGGAGCAGGAAATGAAGCGCTTCGGTGCAGAGAGACAGGATCTCGACAGCATTGTCGCCCAGCTTCGCTTTACCGAGGGCGCCGAGGCGGCTGTGTTCATTTATGAGACCGGAGAGACGGACGACGCGCGTCCGGTCTTCAAGGTCTCTTTCCGGAGCAATGAATATCTCGATGTCGCTGCCCTTGCCTCGGAATTCGGCGGGGGCGGGCATGTCCGCGCGGCCGGATGCACGATGTACGGTGATCCGGAGGAGAGTCTCGGAAGGATCCTGGACGCGCTCCGGCCGCATCTCCGGTGATACGGCCCCTGCTCTGTGCGAGACTTTGAAGATCGATCTTTTGTCTGTGACCGGCCCCAGGCCTGTATGCAGAGTGAACGGCAGCGTCTTTGCGACGCGCGGAACAGGGATAAAGATGGCGGCGCGACATGGCGCGCGAATGCAGGACATACGAAGCAGAAACCACAGGAAGGCGAAACATACATGGTACATGGCGTGATTAACGTCAGAAAAGAGAAGGGAATGACCTCGTTCGGCGTCGTATCGCGGATGAGGCGGATTTTTAATCAGAAGAAAATCGGACATACGGGGACGCTTGATCCGGAAGTGGAGGGCGTGCTCGTCATCTGCATGGGAAAGGCGACGAAACTCGTCGATGACATGAGCCGGGGAACGAAGACGTATCGGTGCACCATGCTGCTCGGGCGGGTTACGGACACGCAGGACCTGACCGGAACGACGCTGAGAGAATGCGAGGTGACGGCGGATGAGGAAGAGGTGCGGCGCGCACTGCTTGCATTTTCAGGAAAGCAGATGCAGACGCCGCCGATGTACTCGGCCGTGAAGGTGAACGGAAGGAAACTGGTGGATCTTGCAAGACGCGGCATTGAGGTCGAGCGGAAGGCACGCGAGGTCGAGTTCAGCGGGATCGGAATCGAGGAGATCGCGCTCCCGCGGGTGACCTTTCATGTGACATGCTCTCACGGTGCCTACATCCGCACGCTCTGCCACGATGTCGGTGAGGCGCTCGGCTGTGGGGCCTGCATGGCCAGCCTCGTGCGGACACGCGTCGAGGAGTTCCGCCTGGAGGATGCACACACGCTCGCGGAGCTCGAGGCGATGAAAAAGGAAGAGGACGAGAGGAATCCGGAGAAGATGTACAGCTTCGTCATTCCGATCGACCATTTCTACCGGACATATCCCGCGTGCGTTGTGAAGGAGGCGGCCGCGCGGCTCGCGCTGAACGGCGTGAGGCTCGATTCCGATGAGATCATGAACCGCGAGGAGGTTGCGGACACGGGAATCAGGGTCGAGGGAGAGCTTTGCGGAGGCGGAGAGATCAAGGAACAAAGCAGTCTGCGCCTCTACACAGCGGACGCATCCTTTATCGGCATATTTCTGAAGCGCGGCGGAAAGTATATCATGCAGAAGCATTTTTATGTTGGAGCGATATGATACAGAAAATATACGATCCTTTTAACTATGAATCAGATATGAGAACGGTCGTCACGATCGGAAAGTTCGACGGACTTCACAGGGGGCATCAGGAGCTGATCCGCCGGGCCGTCCGGTTCGCGCGGGCGGAGACGGCGGCGGGACGGCCGACAAAGAGTGTCGTGTTTTCATTTGACATGGCCCCGGCGATGATTCTGACATCAGAGGAGCGGGCATGCATGCTCGGGCAAATGGGCGTGGACGCGATCGCCGAGTGTGAGTTCGGGCCGAAGATCTGCCACATGAGCGCAGAGGATTTCATCAATCTCGTTCTTATCCGGAAAATGCACATCTGCCACATCATTGTCGGCCCCGATTTCCGCTTCGGCTATGAGCGGAGAGGCGATGCCGCGATGCTTGAGGCGACGGACGGTTTCACGACGGAAGTTGTGAGCGCCGTGACTGATGAGCAGACAGGAGAGAAGATTTCGTCGACGCTCGTGCGGGAGGAGCTCTCGGAAGGGCATATGGAGAGAGTAAGCGAACTGCTCGGCTACACTTATTTCGTCACGGGAGAGATTATCCGGGGACGCCAGGTGGGCCGGACAATCGGGATTCCGACGGCAAATCTCCGTCCGGACCCGTCCAAGATTCTGCCGCCGAAGGGAGTCTACGAATCGAGATCGGTCGTTACGGTGAGCGAGCGGACACTCGACCCGGCGGTCAATGAGTCGGTCGCTGCGGATGTCTTTTACTACCGGAAGCGCTTCAACGGCGTTACGGACATCGGGACGAAGCCGACGGTCGGCGGGACCTTCGTCGGCGTCGAGACCTATTTCTTTGATTGTGACGAGGACCTCTACGGGGAAAACCTCCGCGTGGAGCTGTTGCATTTTGCAAGACCGGAAATGAAATTCCGCACGCTTGACGAGCTGAAGACCCAGATCTTCGGCGATGCGGAGAGAGGCCGGGAATACTTCCGGAACCTGTGACCCATTGCGCGATCTGGATGTTGACATCAGTGAAGGGCTTTGCTACAATTTCAGATGTTGTGTAACTTTATCCGTCGTCCGGAGGCAGGATACTCCAGCCACCCCCTGATGACCGGAATATTGCCCGGCAGATGCCGGAGCCCTATAAGATTCCACAGGAGGAAATCAGAATGATCACGAAGGAAAAGAAGGCAGAAATCATGAAGGCTTATGCGAGAACAGAAGGCGACA
>ONSX01000071.1 GCA_900320615.1 uncultured Eubacteriales bacterium | reverse complement strand
CCTAATGATTTCAAGGTTTTATTTACAATTTTACAATGACATATGTTGTGCCGCCTAACTCATGACTCAAGTCACGAGTGTGCGGCGACACTCCATCAATAGAAAAAGAATTGACAGCCGGATCAAAATCATATAGAATCATAGTTAAAGTAATTAAACTCATTCGCTCCCGCACGGGAGCTTTTCATCAGTCAAGAAGTTAGTTATGTCTAACTCATTTCCAGGAAATATCTATTGCAGGAGGTTCTGCCCATGAGTGTCGTCATCATCGGAGGAAATGAATGTATGGAGCGTCGTTACAAGGACCTGTGCAAGAAGCACGGCTGCGACGCAAAGGTATTCTGTAAATTCAACACCGGCATGAAGAGCCGCATCGGCTCACCGGATCTCATGATTCTGTTCACACACACCGTGTCTCACAAGATGGTGCAGTACGCGCTGAATGAGACGGCCCCCTGTACAAAGGTAATTCGTTCTCACACGAGCTCGATCGCATCTCTCGGCAGAATCCTTGAGGAAAACGCCTGACAAAAAATGAGGAATCCGCGTATCTGCGGATTCCTCCAGTACTTTAAACCACACAATTCTTATGCGTTGAGGACAGCCGCGGCCTCCTCGCCCGTCATACCCTTCTTGACGCCCGCAAGCCTTGCTGCCTCTGTCATACCCTTGATCGGATTCTTCAGCACCGCCGCAAAATCGGCGCCGCCAACAAGAACAGCCGCGTCACCGAACTTCTCCGCAGCATCAAGATTCAGATACCCGCACATCAGATACCCCTTTTTGCACTGGACAACGATCATATTCGGATGACCCTCACCGCCCGGAGCGACAAGCATCGTGCCCATAGCACCAGTTCCCCTGATATTCAGCTCTTCCATCTGTACCATAGTCGTATATCCTCCTTGTGTATTTCAAGTATACGTCACCGGACGACCTGAGTCAAAACATATGCAGTGCCTGACTTCTGCCTCCCGCAATCAGCTGCAGCAGAGGGCATTATGCGTAAGAAGTCCTCACCCGCCGTGCTCCTCAATGTAGCGTCTTATCTCCCGGTAGATCTTCTCCTCGTCCGGAGGACACCCCATGACACAAAACGCGAAGTCCTTCGTGCATTTCCCAATGCCGAGTTCTCCTTTCTCTCCCTGATGCCCCTGCCCGATCGCGATCTTTGTGCGGAGTTTCTCAAGAAGTCCCTCCTCCTCAAGCCGGTCAAGCGCGGGGACAAGGCTTGCGTAACATGCGCTGCACGAGTCTACCTCATCCACGGCATATGACACCGCAAGGTGCTTCTTCTCCGCCGGAAGTGCCTGTTCGGCCCTGCCTCCGTTCACATCAATAATCCTCGCTCTTGTGAGGTCCGCGCTCCCTATGCCGAGCTTCTCCGCAAGCAGAACATAGGGCACGCTGCAGACATCGACACCGAGGAGACGGCAGGCATAGCTGTCCGTGAGGACCGGATCAAGTGACGCCATGACGCAGTTCCGCACGAGCGGATGGCCGCCCTCCTCAAAGTCGGGGTCTCCGCAGATATGATCGGTCACGATAAAGTCCTGGTGAATCGCCGTCTGAAGATAAGCGATCGGCCGGTGCAGTCCCATGCGATGGAAGCGCCGCTTCTCCGTATTCGGGATCAGTCCTTTCAGGTTCTTCAGGGAACAGGTCATGTTCGTCTGGCAGTGCCCCTTGAGGACAGGCACATTGATCAGAAAATCTATGTCTCTCACAACGTCCGACACCCGCAGCTCCAGATCCCCGCAGGCGACGGGATAAGAACCCTGTTTCTGCGTGTCGATGAACGGGACGTGCAGCCGCTCGCAGAGTTCCCGGTACCCGCAGTACTCATACGAATCGCTCGTCCGGTCACCGACCCAGGAGCCCTCTGCGATCACGATATTCGCAAATCCATGGTTCCGCAGGTACTGAATAATTCCCCCGACCACCTGCGGGTGCGTCGTCGCGCCGAACTCCGCCGGAGACGGACAGACAAGGTTCGGTTTGATGCCGATCCTCGTTTGTCTGTCTCCGATGAGAGATGCGAGATCCGCGCGCTCAAGGAGCTCCTGCGTCATCTCCTCGTATGCAGTTCCATATATTTTCAAGATCTCATTTCGCTGAATCATACCCTCTCCTTACGTGTCCGACACCGCTCCGGCAGATACCGCCATTCCATCCCTGAGCCGCGGCGTGAACAATCATTCACTCAAACTTTCCCGACCGTGTCGAGGTACAGGCAGTCGTGTCTGCATTTGCCGGAGAAGAGACCGACGCAGGGCGTCATTTCGTGACAGGCGTCCTCCTGCGTCTGATACCGGCTGATCCGTCGGCGCGTATAGCCGATATAGCGAAAATTCTTCTCCTTGCCCGGTATCAGCGCTGCGCAGCTGTTGATCCAGACCACATTGCAGTAGTCGTGCGCGCAGGTCTCAAATGACGTCTGGAAGTCGTAGGCGCCCGTCGAGTAGGCCGGCACAATGATCAGTGTGAGCTTGAAGCTCCGCATAATCCGCTCCATGTAGCGCGTCGTGAGGAAATCCTTGCAGATCATCACCGCAAACCGTCCGATCCCCGGATAGTGGAAAATGACAACCTCATCGGACCCCTCGATGCCTTCCATATAGTTGCCGTGCCGGCAGCGCATCACATACGGGTTCTGCTTGTACTGCCGCGCGAGCAGATTTCCTCTCCGGTCAATAATCGATGTGAAATTATGTCCCTTCACAAAGAGACTCGGCAGAATAATCATTGCCGGAAGTTTCTCCTGCTCATTTGCCGGAAGGCTGCGCAGTTTTTCCCGGATCGCAGTCTCCATCGTCTCGGTGCCCATCATTTCCGGAAATACGATCATCTCGGCTCCTTTTTCGCCCGCCTCCGTGATCTTCTCCCACACCAGATGGTTGACGGCAGCAGCTGCCGGCCGGTTGTAATCGAGCGTAAAGCTCTGGATGTTCTGGTGCCTGTGAAAATGAATGGAGAAATCAGACTGAAGCGTGAGCGGCGTCGTTGCGATCACAAGCTCCTTCTTCTCATCGAAAGACCGGAAGAAACCTTCCGGAAGGAAGATATGGCGGTCCCTGATTTCGGTCGTCCGTCTCTTCTCCACCACGATGAGATATTTCAGATAAATATCGAGCCGCCGCTCGGAGAAGTACTGGCGGCTCTTTCTGGCCCAGACGCACTGACATCTCGGAATGAGCCGGATCCCCGTCTCATCCTCGTTGGTGTTGAGCGCATCAAGTCCCGAGTCCGCCGGAATCGCCATCCCCGGGGAGTTTGCCGGGTCTTTATTTCCCGTCATACACTCCGTATGAATGCTCATCCGCTTCATCTCATCCTGCAGAATGAGGTAGAGCGCGCCGTCCAGCGTCTGCAGAAGCTTCATAATGCAGTTCCTGTCGTCATCAAGGACAAGCGAAGTAGAAAACAGGCGGAGATTTCTGATGAATTCCTCCGTCAGGTCAGCGTCCCTGATAACAACAAACGCACCTCCCGACGAAACGGCGAGAGGTGTGTTCTTTTCAATTCTTTCTTCGATTCTGAGTTCTTCTTCTTCGGACAGGCAGCTGTAACTGACCAGATAATTATCCGAATCCTTCTTCGTAATGAAGGAACAGAGCTCCGCGATCAGGTTGTACAGGTCCTGCCTCGCGGCACGAACCCCGTGTTCAGTTTTCACCACAGATGACCCTCATCATAATCTTCTGACTCTTCCGCGAGCTTTTCGATGGACATGTTCCCGTAGACCCAGGTAAAGCAGAAGAGCTGCGCTCTCGCCGACATCTTCTGCTTCTTCAGAATCTCCTTGACCTCGTCCCTTGTGAACCATTTTGCGCGGATTTCCTCGAAGCTCGACGTGCTCTTTCTGATCTCGCCGTCCGCAAGCCCGATCACAACGGAAGTGGTTTCATTTGTGATCCCTGGTGCGTTGTAGCTGCTGTGGAGACGAACGATGCGCTTCACCAGCGTAAGCCCCGTCTCCTCCGTCAGCTCGCGCGCCGCGGCCTGCGTCGGAAGCTCTCCCGGATCAATGATGCCGGACGGAAAGTTGTAGATCCAGTCCCCGATCGCCATGCGGTACTCGCGGCTCAGGAGAATCTTCGTGTTGTCCGTGGAAATGCAGATCAGCGTCACCGTCTTGCTGTGCCAGTTCTGCAGTTCCTCGAGTTTTGTGATATGCGGATCGCGACTCACAATTTCGTACTTCTTATTCCGGCCGTCTTCCGCGGTATAGTCAAGATCATACCGGAAGATATGAGTGCCGTCTCCGGTCTTTCTGATGCCATTGAATTTCAATGCCGTTTTCCCCCTTTTTGTGCTCCCGGGCAAATACAGCCTTCACGGCCCGCCCTGACACAGGATATCCTGTCTTAATCATAGCACATTCCGAGAAAACGATACAGCTGTTCATTTGTAGCGGTTCAGCTGCTTCATGCGTCCGAAGTAATCGCGCACCTCCGCGACGACGACGCCATTTAATGCCCAGA
This sequence comes from uncultured Eubacteriales bacterium, assembly GCA_900320615.1. Lineage (GTDB taxonomy): Bacteria > Bacillota > Clostridia > Lachnospirales > Lachnospiraceae > Chordicoccus. The sequence goes on along the minus strand of ONSX01000071.1, from coordinate 9,712 downwards.
GGGCAATGAGGTTTGGAATCGCCATGAGGCCGTTCACGATATCCGCGATTGTCCAGACAGCGGACACACTCATATACGGGCCGATGAAGACGCAGAGGATATAAAGGAAGCGGTAGACGTGAACCGCCTTCTGGTTATTGTGCGTCAGGTACTCGAGACACTTCTCGCTGTAGTAATCCCAGCCGAGAATTGTCGTAAATGCGAAGAACACCAGCGAGAGCATGAGCAGAAACGCAGAGACCTGTTCCGGGAACGGAAGTCCGATCTGCATGGCCTTCGTCGTGATCTGAACGCCCTCGAGACCGCTGATATTGTTTGCACCTGTGATGACAATCGTGAGGCCTGTCATCGTGCAGATGATGATCGTGTCGATGAATGTTCCCATCATGGAGACAAGACCCTGGCGGACCGGTTCATCGGTCTGGGCAGCGGCCGCCGCAATCGGCGCGGAGCCGAGGCCCGCCTCATTCGAGAAAATGCCTCGCGCAATACCCTTCTGCATCGCGATGATCATTGCGCCCATCGCTCCGCCTGCTGCGGCGCGGAGGCCGAATGCGCTCTGGATGATCGTGACAAATGCAGCCGGTATGCTCGTCACATGCGTGAAGAGAACGATCAGGCAGATCGCGACGTACATGATCGCCATGAACGGGACGACCTTCTCTGCGACCGCCGAGATTCTGCGAATACCGCCGATGATAACGAGGGCGACAAAGAATGTGAGAATCAGGCCGGAAATAACGACACTGACCGAGTAAGTCTTTCCGAAGAGATGAACAGCCTGCACTGTGTTCGGGTCAAAGAAGGTCTTGACCGCACTCGTGATTCCGTTGATCTGGGAAAATGTACCGATGCCCCAGAGACCGACGAGGAGACCGAAGACAGCAAAGATTTTCGCGAGCCATTTCCAGTTCTCGCCCATGCCCTTCTCGATGTAGTAGAACGGGCCGCCGACGATATGGCCGTCCTCCGCGACCTGGCGGTACTTGACGGCCAGCATGCACTCGGAAAACTTCGTTGCTGTTCCGACGAGGGCCGCAAGCCACATCCAGAACATAGCGCCCGGGCCGCCGGCCGCGATCGCAGTCGCGACACCGACGATGTTGCCGGTTCCGATGGTTGCGGAGAGCGCCGTACACAGAGCCTGGAAGCTCGTCACGTCTCCATGCTCGCCGCTGACTTCATTTGTAAAGATTTCCCTGATCGCGGTCGGAAGCTTGCGGAACTGAAGTCCCCTGAGCCTGATCGTGAGGAAAAGGCCTGTAGCCAGGATCGCAATGATGAGGGGAAGACCCCAGATCATATTGTCAAGATTTGCAAGAAAGTTGTTAAATGCATCCATGAACCATTTCTCCCCTTTTATTGAGAATGAGTAAAGCAGAAGACGTGTTACGCATTCACTCTGTGTCCCGAACAGTATTTCAGGACACAAAAAAGAGCTGGGACAATATCCAGCTCTCCAAAGAGTAAAAACGGTTATATGCATATGCCTATGCTCTGTCCGTTTGCCTGAGAGATCGGCAGTCTGCTTTTCTGCCTTACACCTTCGGCGTCCTTATTGGAACTCTCCAGAGAAATAAATGCGACAACTACTTTATCATATTACTCTGGAGAAGTCCTGTCAAGACAAGAGATGGGGATCTTCACGCATTGGACACGCGGATGAATGTGTCGAGAACCGCGGATGCCTTCCCGCTGTCGATCAACTCTGCAGCGAGCTTCACGCCGTCCGCGAGGTTCTCCGCCTTGCCGCCGACGTAGAGGCCGGCCGCCGCGTTGAGAAGCACGGCATTCCGTTTCGTCCCCTGTGTCTTCCCGGAGAGGATGTCGCGTGTGATCTGCGCATTCTCCGCCGGCGTGCCGCCGACAAGTTCGTCCTTCGTGCCGCTCTTCAAGCCGAAGTCCTCCGGGCGGATCACCGTTGTCCGGTAGTAGCCGTTCTTCAGCTCGCAGACGGATGTCGGGCCACACGCGGAGATCTCATCGAGCTTCTCCTGGCCGTAGACAACGAGCGCGCGCTCGACGCCCATCTTCGCGAGGACCTTCGCGATCGGCTCGACAAGATACTCGTCATAGACGCCGAGTACATAGTAGGACGGCTTCGCCGGGTTTGTCAGCGGTCCCAGGATATTAAAGACGGTGCGGAAACCAAGCTCCCTGCGGATCGCGCCGACATATTTCATCGACGCGTGGTACTTCTGCGCGAAGAGGAAGCAGATGCCCGCCGTATTCAGAAGCTCCACGCATTTTTCAGGGGACTCCTGAATGTTGACGCCAAGCGCCTCGAGGCAGTCAGCCGTTCCGGAGAGAGAGGATGCCGCGCGGTTGCCGTGCTTTGTAACCTTGATGCCGGATGCGGCGATGACAAGAGCCGCCGTCGTAGAGATATTGAAGGAGTGCGCGCCATCTCCGCCCGTGCCGACGATCTCGAGCGTCTTCATGCCGGGATGCTCAACCGGTATCGCATGGCTCCGCATAGCCTCGGCGCAGCCGGAGATTTCCTCGATTGTCTCCGCCTTTGTGCTCTTTGTGCTGAGAGCTGCGAGAAATGCGGCGTTCTGAGTCGGTGTCGTCTCGCCACTCATGATTTCATTCATGACGGCATACGCCTCATCATAGGTGAGGTCTTCCTTACTGACAATTTTCTGAATTGCTTCTTTGATCATAGAGAGCTCCTTTCTTATCTGATACGGCGATACCTGTTGTCGTTTCCGGAGCGAAAGCTATACAATAAAAAAGCCCCGGCAGAATATAAGATTCTGCCAGGGACGAAAAGATTCGCGGTGCCACCCTGTTTCGCATATACTATACGCTCTCACGGAGATACAGTCATATCTCCCGCAGCCTGACGCGCTGCCTCTCGTCGCAGATTTTCTGCGCCCTCCGCGGTCCATATGACAGCATGCCTTCCGTCCGCTCTCACCATCCGGACTCTCTCATGGCGCACCCTCTGCTTTTCTCCGCTTCACCGGTTTATTTTAGCTCACTGCCGTATTAAATTACTGCTATTATAGGCCCATTTTCCGAAATATGCAAACCCTTCTTTTATCAGATCAGCAGCGGCATGAAGATCGTCGCCAGTCCGAGGAAAATGAAGAACCCGAGCACGTCTGTCGCCGTCGTAACGAAGATCGAAGACGCGACCGCGGGGTCCGCGTGGATCTTGTCGAGGATCAGCGGAACCAGGAAGCCGAACACGCCCGCGACGATCATATTTCCGATCATCGCGACGAGCACAATCACGCCGAGATAGAAATTCCCGTAAATGAAATACACAGCAACTCCCGTAACGACACCATTGGCCGCGCCGTCGATGACGCCGAGCAGGATCTCCTTGAAGAAGCCCTTCAGTGCCTCAGCCGTCGTAATTTTGTTGTGGGAGAGCTCTCGGACCAGGACGGACATGGTCTGTGTGCCCGCGTTGCCGCCCATGCCGGAGACGATTGTCATGATTGCCGAGAGCGCAACGACCTTGTTGATCGTGCTCTCGAACATCTTGACCGTGAACGTGACGTGTTGAGGCGCTCCTCCGAGCTGACGCCGGCCATCTGGAGCATATCCTCATCGTGCTCCTCGATGATGACGTCGATGACATCATCGACCGTGATGATGCCAAGCAGCTGTTTCTTCGCGTTGACGACCGGAATTGAGTTCAGGTCGTACCTTGAGACCTTCTTTGCGACCTCCTCCTGATCGACTTCAGGCGTGACATAGATGACGCCCGGATCCATGATCGAGCGGATCGTCTCGGTCTTTGCCGCCGAGAGAAGTTCGCGGAGATCCAGGGAGCCTGTCAGACGGTGCTGCGCGTCCGTGACGTAGATTGTCTCGATGACCTCTGTCCGCGGCGCGATCTCGCGGATCTTCTGAAGCCCCTGCGAAACGGTCAGGTTCTCATTTAATGAGAGGTACGCTGTCGTCATGATTCCGCCGGCGGAGTCCTCCGGATAATTGAGAAGCTTTGTGATGATCTGGCGATCATCCTTCTTCATGAGATCAAGGACCTCTTTCCGCCGCCCCGTCGGAAAATCCCCGAGAAGATCGACGATGTCGTCCTTCTGCATGTACTCGAAGGTATTGAGAAGCGAATGATTGTCTGTCAGCTTCGCCATACGAAGCCGGAAATCATCCTCTGCCTCCTCAAAAATCTTCGCGCGGTTCTCATCGCTGAGCAGGCTCAGCACCCGCTTTAATGTGCTATCGTCGAAGTCCTCCGCCATCTGCGCGAAGTCGATCGGCTCGATCGTCTCAAACGCCCGGTTGAACGCAAGTGCGTCTCCCGATTCGATGGACTCTCTGATCGTGTCGTTCATTTCCATGGTTCTGAAATTTCCTCCAAACATCATCCGGAGCCGCACTCTCCCCGGGCGGAAGATGCGGTCAGATTCCGGTTACCTGCCAATCATACGCTAAAAATGAAGGTTCGTAAACAGAATGCGGCCCCCGTTACCTCGATTTAACGTTGCGGCTCCCACGCCATCCGCCATTGCGCGCAGCCGAGAATGCCAGTGTTCGCAGTTCACGCGCCATCAATCAGATGATGAAAGCAGCCGGCGATATCAGAAGCGGCATCGGTAACGTTCTGCTTGACAGACGGTTGGCTGGACTTTATCTTTATAGAGTAAAATGATTTCAGGGGCCGGCGGAAGTGTCGGCGCTCTTCCGATAAAAGAGAGTAACCGGCCGCTAGCGGCGAACCGGTCCGTCAGTACGATGGGATGTCCATCCGGGCCTGTTCCATGGACTTTGATCTTATGGTGAGACTTTTATCACAGCGTATGCTGCGGTAGGAGTCTCTTATTTTTTATCTGGAAAGGCCGCCGTATGATCCGCTCGTCACTTCCCGGAGGCAGATGTCTTCTCCCCGGATCCTGAAATCGCAGTCTGAACATCCTGTCGCAAAGAAGGGAAAGGAGTCTTATGCAGGAAATTCTGAATCTGTACAGCAACATTGGCAATCTGACCTGGCAGATGGTCGTCATGTGGATTGTCGGAGGTGTCATGATCTATCTTGGCATCGTAAAGAAAATGGAACCCTCGCTCCTCGTGCCGATGGGCTTCGGCGCGATTCTCGTCAACCTCCCGCTGTCCGGTGCGGTCACACAGACCATCGACGGCGCGATCGAGAATGGGCCTCTCGACGTCCTCTTTAACACCGGCATCTCATCGGAGATCTTTCTTCTGCTCCTCTTTATCGGAATCGGGGCGATGATCGACTTCACACCGCTGCTCGCAAACCCCGCGATGATGCTCTTCGGCGCCGCAGCCCAGTTCGGCATCTTCCTGACGCTGAGCCTCGCGACTCTGTTCGGTTTCTCTCTGACGGACGCCGCGTCAGTCGGCATCATCGGAGCCGCAGACGGACCGACTTCGATTTTCGTCGCCAACTACTTCAACTCGAAGTACCTCGGCGCGATTATCGTCGCCGCCTACTCCTACATGGCGCTCGTCCCGATCATTCAGCCGCCGGTCATCCGTCTGATCACATCGAAGAAAGAGCGCCGGATCCACATGGCGTACAGTCCGAAGTCCGTGTCGAAAGTCACGAAGATCCTGTTCCCGATCATGATCACGGTCGTCGCGGGCATCATTTCCCCGCGGTCTGTCGCGCTGATTGGCTTCCTGATGTTCGGAAATCTGGTCAGGGAGTGTGGCGTTCTCGACTCGCTCTCCGAAACGGCCCAGAACGCGCTGGCAAATATCATCACGCTGATGCTCGGCATCACGGTCGCGTCGCAGATGCGCGCCGAGGACTTCCTCAACATCAAAACGCTGTTCATCCTGCTGCTCGGCCTTGTGGCCTTCATTTTCGATACAGTCGGCGGTGTCTTCTTTGCAAAGATCATTAACCTGTTCGCAAAGAAGAAGATTAATCCGATGATCGGCGCATGCGGCATCTCCGCATTTCCAATGTCCGCCCGCGTCATCACAAAAATGGGCATGGACGAGGATCCGTCGAATATCCTGCTGATGCAGGCGACCGGCGTCAACGTCTCCGGTCAGATCGCGTCCGTCATCGCCGGCGGCCTGATCCTGACACTCGTTCATTAAGCTTCGCGCATGCAGGAGACCGGATCAGGTATCCTGCACCTGCTCCGATTTTTTTCGCATATAAAAGCCGGAGGCGCGCATCCGCGTCCCGGCGTCATATGGAGGCAACTATATGCTGGTTAATTTTTTTGCTTCACTTAAAGTCATGGGCCTCGGCATGCTCGGCATTTTCTCCGTTGCCGTCGTCCTCGTCATCATCATGATTGTGCTGAACAAGCTGTTCCCGGCAAAACATGAGGCTGATGAAGAGAACCGGGAGGACTGAGTTTTATCCCGCCTTGTAAAAGGCATCCCGCACCTGAAAATATGAACCCTCCTTACTGGGCAACCAGTCGGGAGGGTGTTTTTGTGGAGGCAGCGATCCGAAAGCCCTGACGCAGGCCTTCCTGCAAGCCATAGCAGGGATCGCAGTCATCCCCTCTCATTCGGAAAGTACCTGAGGTACACATCCTCCAACCCCGGTTCCGTCTCACGTCCGCCGAGTGCAAGTCCCGTCTCGCGCCCGATCGTCCGCACCAGCATGCCCGTTCCGCATCTCCTCTCATTACTGACCTGGCACATGCGGTAGATCTCCGGCATCTTCTCAAGCGGAACCTCCGACTCGAAGACCTCGCCGCGGAGCTCCGCCGTCAGGGTCTCCGGCGTCTCATAGCGCAGAATCTTCCCGGCCTTCAGAATAATAATCCGGTCCGCGATCGCCTCGATGTCAGACACGATGTGCGTCGCAAGCAGCACAATCCTTCCCCCGGCCACACGGCTGATATAATTTCTGATAAAGATGCGTTCGCTCGGGTCGATTCCAGCTGTCGGCTCGTCAAGAATCAGAAGTTGGGGATCTGAAATAAGCGACTGCGCGAACAAAAGTCTCTGCTTCATGCCGCCGGAAAATGACCCAATTCTGTCCCTCTTTACGCCCGAGAGACCGACCTCCGCAAGAAGCTCCCCGCTCCTCTTCCTCGCTTCCGCGCGTCCCGCTCCCTTGAGACGCGCCATATAGATAAGAAAATCCTCCGCGTCCCAGTCCGCGTAATAGCCCTGCTGCTGCGGCATATAGCCGAGAATCTTCCGGAATTCCGCTCCCCACTTCAAAATTTCATGTCCATCCCACAGGATGGAACCTGTCTCCCGTCTTAAGTTGTCAGTAATCAGATTGATCAGCGTACTCTTTCCGGCGCCGTTCGGCCCGAGCAGACCACAGATTCCCGTCCGCACAGTGAGATTCATATCGTCAAGAGCGAGCTTCTTCCCGTAATGCTTCGTGAGACCACTGATTCTCAGTTCGTGCTCTGCCATTGTCTGCCCTCCCGCACACGCGCAAAATTATAATTCCACTTCCCGGCCGCCGCGAAAGTAATAAGGATTCCCGCAAGAGTCAGGGCAGTCGCGGATATAAGAAGCGCCACAAGGCTCCGGGTTTTCTCTACGAGCGGGAAAACCAGGAGATATTCCGGAACAGATATGTACCGAAGCATGGAAAAGCCAAGCGCAACCAGAATCTCCGGGACAGCCGCGATGAGAAGCGCGATCGTGACAGCGCGCAGTCCCCACAGCTCATCAATCCCCGCCGCGATCAGGCCGAGTGAAGCCATCATCGCGAGCCTGAGTGCATAGAGAAGAATCAGAAACTGCAGAATCGTGCAGGGAATCCCGACAAAATCAAGCTGTGACAGACTTTGCACCGGGGCTCCGAGGCCGCTGAACCCATACACAACCGCATTTTCTGTGAGTTCGCACAGCGTCTGCGCACCGGCCACCGCGAAGGCCAGAAAGACAGCTGTTCGGATTTTTCCCGCAAAAAACGCCTTCCTTCCGCGCTCGGCGGAGCGTATGACAGGTTCCATGCCGCTCCTGCGTTCGGCAGAAAAAATTCCTCCCGCAAGGCACAGAATCACGATGACCGCGATCATGCTTCCGTAAATGTAATGTCTTCCAAAGAGCGCGTTATAGCAATACTGGTTCACGTACCAGCCCTTCATTCCCCGCTCCTTCAGGCGTTCAAGGCGCTCCGTCTGGTTTTGAATCATCCGCAGAGCCTCGCGCTCCGCCTCGTAGTCATCATAGTAAAGCTGTACGCCGAAGTACGTCTCCTCGTCGATATCCCCCCTTGCGTAGGCTTCCTCGGCTGCCTTTCTCTGCGCCGTCACCTCATCTGCCTTCTTCTTCCGCTCTCTGATCTCCGCCTCTGACTTTTGGCCAGGAAGCCCCTCGTATTTCTCCATAAACGAGACATACAGAGACTGTTTTCTCGAGACGACAGCCGGAGTCAAATCGGTCTGTCCGATGAGGACAGCAGCCAGAACGAAAAGCAGAAGGAATCCCTTCCCGCTTGCAAGCATCTTCCACCACTCCGCGGCCGCAGGTGAAGACGGCGCGCGGAGCCGAATCCGGGCATAACGTCTTATGTGCCCGGATCTGACCGGATATCGGCTTCCGGCCGTCAGAGCATCCGCGAGAAGGAGCGCGCAGATAAGTGTGAGCTCCGCGAGAAGAAGCAGCGTGCTCTGGCTGACCGGATACCCGAACCAGTTCAGGTTCCGGTACTCGGCGAACATATCTCCCGGCCGCATAGCGTAAAACACATTGATATAGTGGAATACATTGGCAGTGCTGTCCGCACTGACCGCAGAATACAAAAAAAAGCCAGCGGCCATCAGAACGCTCACGCAAAAAACAGACAGAACCATGTGCCCGCTGATATCCGCGAGGAACAGGATCGCCGTTCCCAGAGACCAGCAGACAAATGCCGTGTAGAAAACACACAGCTCCGTCATGTCGAGAACAGAGACGCGGAGCGCGCAGGGCTGCATAGACGGGACCGTCTGAACAGGCGCCAGTATGTCTGGCGCACCCGTAAAGAGCAGGCAGCAAACAGGAATAAGCCATATCACAGATCCCGCACCAAGACTCCACAGAAAGATGCCGGACGCGCGGTGCAGCGTACGGGCCGCACGTCCTTTCACAGACGCATGGATCACGCAGCGGATTCCCGCGTTTTCCTCGTGATAGACCACCAGCACAATGAAGGCAACCGTCAGCAGCGTGAGCCACGACGTCTCTCTGCAGCTGAATAAATACTCATAGTCGCTGTAATCCCCGCGAGGAATCTCAAGACTCAGGAGTCCCCTGTAATCATGAATGGTGCGGCTGATATTTCTGCCCGTAAAAGAGTCGGGATCGGAAAAGATGCTGACCGCCTGCATATGTTCCGCGTTCGTCAGAATTTTCTGTATCTTATCATGATATAAGACGGACGTATCCTTCTCCTCTTCATTCGGATTCATCATGTTCTCGTCCTCGCGCAGATACTTCACCTCTGTGCGCCAAGACGAAAGCCCCTGCAGGAAGAAAAAAGCGTCCAGAAAAAGAATTGCCAGCAAAACGAAAACTACCATCCGCCTGCGCAGGATCATACGCCATTCCATGCCGCGCCTCCTTAGGCAGATACGGATGCCAAACCCGGCATCCGTACAAACGTGAAAGAAGATCAGACGCCCCTGCACACGATATGCTCTGTATCAGTGGCATCAAGAATCATGAGTCCATCCGATTCCATGGAAAAGATCGAGGCTTCGGGCATGATTGTGGGTAGCCTGCCCCGTCTCTGACTACAATTGCATATTGCAAAAGCCACCCTGGCTCCTGTATAGTATCAGCGACCAAA
>ONSX01000073.1 GCA_900320615.1 uncultured Eubacteriales bacterium | reverse complement strand
TGCCTGCTTTTCATCCACAAGAACTTCGTTTATATTTTGGTCGGTTGCGCATCCCCAGATGATCTGCTTGTTTATATCCGGAATTCCGGAATAGAGTATCGGATACATGCTTGAGACATCTTCTTCCTGGGGATACAAGGTACCTGAGGTGCCGCGGAAAACAGTTTTCCTGTCCCCACGTTCGAAAACTGCTGCAACAATGGTATGACTGTCGTTGTAATAGAATACAATGAGGTAGTTCCCGCTGGATACAGTCACCAGCTCCTTGCTGTAGTGCACCTGCGGCTCTGTGAAATGCGTCTGCAGATATTTTTCAGGTGTCTCTATGGATGTCTGGCCAAGACGATACGAGCAGATGCCAGTGCAGAGGATGAGAATGGCCGCTACAAGAGCGGCCAGCATAATTTTTTTTTTCATTGTTTAATATTGGAACCCCGTTAGTGTTGCTACCAGCGACCACTGTTTTGGGCAACTGGATAGTGTAAAGCCGCCCCCGACACCGGAAGAAGTTACCGAAAGACTAATGTTACCGACGGAAGATTGGTATGTGTGGATATATTTGGCCACGAATGCAGTAGTATTTCCTCCTCCAGTTAATGTATTTTTATTGAGTGTTATATAAGCATTCAAATAATCCATTTGAGGAGCAGATTCATTGAATCCCCATACACAACCTGTATTAGCAATATAGTCAGCAGAGTAAAAGGACATAGATGACCCAGCGATTGTCCTTCCACTGATGCTGCGGCTGAAACTGTCAAATTTTCCGCCCCAAGCAAAACCGACAAAATCGTCTCCCGCAGCAGGACCAGAAATTCCGGAACCACCACTCCATTTTGCATAAGCACGCAAATCATATGTATTATTGGAAGACTGAGAAGGAATTGAAAATATTAATTTTAACTTTTGATAGGTAGATGTTGTTCCCGGATAGATTGCATTATTTATATCGGATGCTTTGAGAACATCAATCTCTTCTTTTGACAACAGCTTGCTGCTTATGCACGAATTAGATTCATTATCTATTATCTCTTGAACATAGACAGTGACTTCCGTGATTTTTATGTCATTAAGCAGACTAACTGAATTTTGATCATCAGAAGTTTCGATATAGGCATTTGGAAATTCGGGAGAATAGATATACTCGCATGTGCCTTGGATATTTTCATTGGCAAAGATCGAAGTTTCAGTAAGACAGATAGTCAAAATAGCTGTGAGTATAAATACAAATGCAAATTTGTACAATTTTCTCATAGCAGTCTTCCCCATGGTGATAAGTCTGATGAGACTTAGAGTGGAAAGAATAATTGAGTTTCAACTAATCGCCATGAAATATTTTGAGCAAGTCAAGCTCAAAATATGAGCTATCCTGTCTCCATTTTTGTCTCCTTGTATATAATGATGCTTTTGTTCCGAGTAGAAACGCATAATGCATCACCTCCTACAAAAACAAAGTTTTAATTCCTAATGAGTTACTTACATTGTACCCACATAAGTACATAATGGCAAGAGATAAGTATTATATCCATCCCTTGAAACTCTCATTCGTCACAGAATTGTTCGCATAGTTAAATTTTACTCGTTAATAAATATTTTCAGCTAGAAAGGCATCCACTGTACAGCTCACAGCGCCGATCGCAAGAAACAGGAAGAGAAAGCTCATGGCGGGATCGCTCACATGCTGCGGAACAATGTGTGCAAAAAGAATGGCTGTCATCAGCCAGAGGATGATTGAAAGCAGAATCGAAACATGTTTTTTCATGGAAATCACCTCCAGAATCTGAAATAAGACGTGCCAGTTCTTGAAGCCGTTCGAAAAGATCCGGACGTCCGATTGTCGAAGAATCGCAAGCATTCGTCATGTATTTATTGTACGTTCACCCACATGTACTGCTTCAAAAACATGCGGATTGTACCTGAAAAGTACAAAAACATATACAATCGGGCTTCTGCGCGAACAATTCCTGCCTAAAACTGCAGCAGATACCGGATTGTGGTATGGTTGTAGAAGAAATCAGGAAGCCTTGGGGGCAGAGGCATGTCCGGAATGCTTTCTGTAAATTATGAAAACCAGGAGAAGCTATGTTCCATTCATTTGATGAGATGCTTGCGGCAGCGAAGTCAGATAAGCCGCTCTGGGAGGTGATCCGCGACGAGGACTGCCGCGAGGAGGCGATCTCTCCGGAGGAGTCCTTCCGGAAAATGAAAGCCACCTACCGCGTGATGCGGGAGACGGACAAGGCGTACGACCCGGCGGCAAAGTCTGCGAGCGGCCTTGTCGGGACGGATGCCGGGAAGCTGGAGAAATATTTAGAGAGCGGGCAGCGCCTTGCCGGCGGCTTCATGGGCCTTGTCATGGTGCGCGCGCTCCGCACGGCGGAATCGAATGCCTGTATGAAACGGATTGTCGCGGCGCCGACGGCCGGCTCCTGCGGCGTGATTCCGGCAGTCTTCCTCACGGCGGAGGAGGAGCTGCACAAGACAGAGGATGAGATGACCGGCGCACTCTACGTCGCGGCCGCAATCGGCGGGATCATTGCCTGCCGGGCCTCGCTCGCGGGAGCCTCCGGCGGATGTCAGGCGGAGATCGGCTCGGCATCGGCGATGGCGGCAGGAGCGCTCACGTACTTGGAGGGCGGCACCGCGGAGATGGTCAGAGACGCGACGGCCATGGCGCTCTCGGGCCTTCTCGGACTCGTCTGCGACCCGGTCGCGGGACTTGTCGAGGTTCCCTGCGTCAAGCGGAACGTGATCGGGGCCGTGAATGCCGTTACGTCATCGGAAATGGCGCTCGCGGGCATTCAGAGCCGTATCCCGGCGGACGAGGTCATCGACGCGATGAAATCGGTCGGATCCATGATGCACGGCGATCTGCGCGAGAGCGGAATCGGAGGCCTCGCGGGCACACCGACCGGAAAAGAAATTCGGGAGAAGCTGGCCGGAGACGGGAATTGAAGCAGGATGAGAGCCTGACTAAACAGCATCGGCGGCCGGATTATATGTCAGATTGTACGAATTAAAATACAATACACGACTGGATGTTTGCAGATACCATCAATCTGCATCTGAACTTGACAGAATATTCACATCTCCCGTATCCTTCCATCATAAAACAAAGCACCGCTTCACAAGTCAGATCCGAAATCACATCACCTGTCGGATTCGAAGGCAGATCCGCTTTGTTTTGGAGAGGAGGGGCTATGAAATTTGAAATGACAACCGTTATCTGGGTTCTGATTGGTTCCGCACTTGTGTATTTCATGCAGGCAGGATTTGCACTCTGCGAAGCTGGACTCACAAGAGCAAAGAACACGGGAAATATTCTGATGAAGAATATGATGGATTTCTGCATCGGCACTCCGTGCTTCTGGCTGGTTGGCTTCGGACTTATGTTCGGAGGCCTGGGACCGGTGATCGGTCGGCTTGATCCAATGATCCTTGGCAGCTATACTGAGTCAAACAGTGTGGTTCCACAGACGATGCCGCTGCTGGCATATGTCATTTTCCAGACCGTTTTCTGCGCGACGGCTGCGACGATCGTATCCGGCTCCATGGCAGAGCGCACGAACTTCAAGGCATATTGCGTATATTCAGCGGCGATCTCGCTGCTCGTCTATCCGGTCAGCGGCCACTGGATCTGGGGCGGCGGCTGGCTCTACAACCTCGGCTTCCATGATTTCGCCGGAAGCACCTGCGTCCATATGGTCGGCGGCTCGATCGCGTGCCTCGGCGCCGCGATGCTTGGTCCACGCATCGGCAAATACGGGAAGGACGGCAAGGCGAGAGCGATCCCCGGCCACAACATGACCGCGTGTGCGCTCGGCGTCTTCATTCTCTGGTTCTGCTGGTTCGGATTCAACGGCGCGTCCACGGTTGCGATGAACTCTGATGCGGCGGCTACGACAGCGAGCCTTGTCTTTATGAACACGAACCTCGCGGCAGCGGTCTCGACCGTCGTGGCGATGATCTTCACCTGGTTCCGATATGGAAAGCCGGATGTGTCGATGACCTTCAACGCGGCTCTCGCGGGTCTCGTCGCGATCACGGCTCCCTGCGACTGCGTCTCACCGGTCGGTGCATTTTTCATCGGCCTTGTCGCCGGTTTCCTCGTTGTCTTCAGTGTTGAATTTTTCGATAATGTCGCGAAAATCGACGATCCGGTCGGTGCGGTTTCTGTCCACTGCGTGAATGGCATCTGGGGCACGGTAGCGGTCGGTCTGTTCTCCACAGGCGCTGACGGCGTCGGCAAGGGTCTGTTCTACGGCGGCGGCCTCCATCAGCTCGGCATTCAGGCGCTCGGCTTTGTGTCCGTGCTCGCCTATACACTGATCGTGATGTTCCTCATTTTCAAGCTGATTGACAAGACGATCGGTCTTCGTGTTCCGGCACAGGTCGAAATTGACGGTCTTGATATTCACGAACATGGTCTCGCGTCTGCATATTCCGGATTTGCCATCACGGATGTCACGGACATGGGCGTTGAGGCAAATGAGAACACCGATCTCGGTGAGGACTCTTACGAACATGCAACTCCGGCGCAGATTAACGCGGCTGTCAAGGTAAGAAAGGAAGAGGCGAAGCCATATGGCGTGGCGGATACACCGATTCACAAGGTCTCGATCATCTGCCGTCTGTCCAAGTTCGACGAGCTGAAGCGTGCTCTGAATGAGCTGGGTGTGACGGGCATGACAATGACGCAGGTCATGGGCTCCGGCATCCAGAGAGGTTCGAACGAGCGCTACCGCGGCGCGATTGTCGACTCGACCCTTCTTCCGAAGGTCAAAGTCGAAGTCATCATCTCGAAGATACCGGTTGACGACGTCATCGAGGCGGCGAAGAAGACGCTCTATACGGGCCACATCGGCGATGGCAAGATCTTCGTCTATCCGGTACTTCATGTCGTGAAGGTCAGAACCGGCGAGGAGGACGCGAAGGCGCTCGCCGACGTCGAGTAATTGTTTGCCTGTGCAGAAGGGCTGCGGTATACTTCAAGCACAGGATGAAAGACCCGTCAGGGACAGATGCTGAGCGAAAATGGTTTGTTCTGATGGCGGCGTCACGGAAATGTATTGCCGTGTCTCCCTCCGGAATCCCGGAGGGAGATCTTGCGCGTTCAGGAGAGGAGAAGAGCATGAATCTGTTTGATATGATCGGACCTGTGATGGTCGGCCCGTCGAGCTCGCATACGGCTGGAGCGGTCCGCATCGGCAATGTCTGCCGGAGGCTTCTCGGCGAGACGGTCGCCCGCGCGGACATTTATCTGCATGGATCATTTCTGGCGACTGGCAAGGGGCACGGCACAGATCGCGCGCTCGTCGCGGGGCTTCTTGGATTTGCTGTCGATGACGAAAGAATCCCGGACAGCTTTGCCTGGGCAGCAAAGAGCGGAATGGAGTTTTCATTTGCAGGGATTGATCTCGGAAGTGACGCGCATCCGAATTCCGTGAAGCTCTGCCTGGCGGGCAAGAGTGGACGGAAACTCGATGTAACTGCCTCGTCCATCGGAGGCGGGCAGATCTGTATCAATTCGATCGACGGGATCACGACGAATTTCAGCGGCGACTGCCCGACGCTCATCGTCCACAATCTCGATCAGCCGGGCCATGTGGCTGAGGTGACAAGCATGCTCGAACACAAGATGGTCAATATCGCGTCAATGCAGCTCTATCGAAACGGGCGCGGCCGCGACGCGGTCATGGTTCTCGAATGCGACCAGGAGGTGCCGCGGGACGGCATCCGCTGGCTCGAGCATCTGGAGGGCGTCGAGAAAGTGACGTACCTCGGGATGACGGACGAGGAGTGAGCGCCGCGCGGATTATATAGTAAACATGAATTTTAAATAAAAAAAAACAGAATATTATTGCGCACCATATATCCTGGATGTATGATAAATTTGTCCAGAATGAATTTGCGGACATATTTTGAGGAACAGGAGGTGCAGCAAAATGAGTGAGCGGACATACATCAGAGAGTGCAGCAGTCAGATGAAAGCCGCGTCCGGCGCATTATACGGACTTGAAAAGTATGGTCCGCGCGCATCGCGAGGCGATGAGGACGCGCATTACAATGAGACAGACTATCTTATCAATCAGCGGATGAAGACAGCCGAAGAGTCGCTGTATGCGATGCGGCGGTACAATCCAGTTCTTCCGATGCCGAAGGTGCCAGGCTCCTGCTGCGCCGGAACTTACTGGATCGGATGAGCGCGAAGCGATTCTGCTTCGAAATCGATGCATGTTATCCCCCTGAACGCGGAACGCTTCGCGTTCCCAAGCAGAGGCATGCAAACAGGGAGATGATTTTGTCGCATGAGTGATCTGCAGAGTAAAAAGAAACGTAGAGATCAGAAACAAGAAGCAAAGACCGTGCTGAGGAAAGCAGGAAGTCGTCTTCAGGAACATATTCGCGGCGCAGTAAGCGCAGCAAAAGATTCGATCAGAAGCTCACTTGCGCAGCTTGGAGATATCGGAACGAGGGCGGCGGATTATGCGAAGGCTGTCGGCCAGTCCGCAGGCAATGCATTTCTCGTGGATATTCCGGAGGCGGCATTCAGTGACCAGAGAGTCAGCCGGATTGCGCGGCATGAAAGAAAGGCCCGCTGGTGCGGCTTCTCCTGGAAGAGGCAGAGCTGGAAGTGAGGCTGCTCTGATGGAGCAGAAGTGCTTTAGCAGGGACGGCCGAATTCTGGTGGAGTAAGAGATGCGCGGGAGAGGTTCGAATTGACTTTTCCGTCTCACGGATTACAATAAGAAATACAATCAGTTCCGGTTTATTTAATAGCCGGTAAAATATGTATTTCGAGGTGGCATTCATGCGCAGAAGATATGCATTTGCAAAGCAGTTGACAGAAGAGCAGGCGGAGGGCATTCTCTCCGAGGCTAAGCAGATCGAGGGAATCAAATCAGTCAGCATTACGGACGACAGAAAGTTTATTGATGTCGGAGCCGACGAGGACGATTACTATCGGATTATGACCGATATCCTCAATATTCACAGCCGTTATACAGATGGCGACAAGAAGGGCAACGGCGTTTCATTTTCCAGATTCATCTACGACGAGGAGTGATCGCAGAGCCTGAGCATGTTCGATGATACTTTGAACTGTCCATAAAAAGAAAGAGAACCGGATCATGAGAGACCCGGTTCTTTTGTTGTTTCTCAAGAGAGTGATACACTCGAAAACAGCTTAATCCGCAGCGCCCAGGAACACAAGAAATAGACCTAGCGAACTGAGGCAGAAGAAAAGAATACAGAGCAGAATCGTCAGTACTACAAGAACAATATTGCGGAGATTCTTCATGCTAACTCGTTTTGCAATCAGATAAGTTGGCTCTGCGATGATCACAATGAAGTCGGTCATCCAGGTCAGTCCCCAGATCACCGGGAAAAGGATGTTGCTCACCTGGGGCGACAATATTTTTACAAACACAACTCCCCAGAAGGCAACTGCTGACAGCAAGGCAAGCATAAAGAAGATAATCAATGCTTTACGTGAGTTGTTGTTCATGACATAACTTAATTCCATTTAAGAAGATATGGATCGATGTTATCAAGTAATTAACATCGAAATGCTGTCAGTGTTCGGCGTTATAGCTATTGATCCCCCACTGAATACAAAAGCAAAAAGTAATAAAACCAAATGCCTTACAGCATCAACCTTTCTCATTTTAATCCCTCCTTTGTTTATGGATAGCTGAGGAGTTTCACTGCAAACATATAGAGCAGAATTTTTACTGAGCATACGAACACGGAAAAAACTGACATAAGGATACTGACTGTGATGATTGTTATATTGTCACGATTAAGCTTAATTTCCCTCGCTAATAAATAGGTGATTTCCGAAATCAGTGTTGCTGCACCAGTAATCCATATTGCTCCATAAAATGAGCCAAGGAATAAGTACACTTTATGAAGCGACAAAAATTTTGCGAGTTCAATAGAACAGATAGCTATCACCAAA
>ONSX01000072.1 GCA_900320615.1 uncultured Eubacteriales bacterium | reverse complement strand
ACTTGTGATAATCCAGTGCCATAATCTCTTCTCCCTTCACATAGTAAGATTTGGTGGACTTTTGCAAACCGAAAGTGCAATCGGTTTCACATTTAAGTTTATTATAATTTTATATTTATATATTGTAAATTGTAGATTATCCCAACTTTCAGGTTATCTGTTTGTGCACTTTTACATGTTTAAGATTTTCAGATTCCAGAAGTCTGCGTAACATGCACAAGCATCGCGATTCGTGTGGGCGTCTCTATGAAACGCGAAATCAGATCCGTGAAGGAATTAGTCAAGTCCCAGCTCGGCGAATGCCTTTGCAAGACCGTCATCTGTTACGGCCGGACAGACCATGTCGCTCATTTTCTTCAGCGTTTCGCTGCCATTGGCCATGCAGACAGACGTCCCGACCGTTTTGATCATCTCGATGTCATTCATACTGTCGCCGAACCCGTAGGTGTCACTGATTGGAATGCCGAGATATTCCGCAACGCGCAGCACACCGCGGCCCTTGTCGAATTTCCGGTTGATGAGTTCGCCGTTCAGGCAGCCGTGCGCAGGCACGTCCTGGATCACGAAGTTGAAATCCTTCTCAAGGGCTGCCTTCGCCTCATCGAGCTGCTCCATGCGGAGGCACATGATAACGACCTTGTAGGCCGGCCTTCCGTCATACTCGCTCATCGGATGAATGTTGAGAGAATCCGAGAGTGCCTTTCTCCACCGCTCAATCTCACTGTTTCCCTCAGACTGTCCCGCGAGAAAATCACCGAGGTTCTCATCCCCGTATGTCACATCCTTCGTCTCAAGGGTGCAGAAGACGCCGCCGCGGTGCAGCGTGTCGAGCGCGGTCTTCGTCTGTTCATCTGTCATCGGGCAGTCAAAGAGCACCTTGTCGCCGCAGGTGACAAAGCCGCCCGCTCCCGCGACCATACCGTCAAACCCGTACTTTAGAAGCGGCTTCAACATCGCGTAGTTGCGCCCCGTGCAGAGAAAAACCTTGTTTCCTTTCGCCTGTGCCTTCCGGATGGCCTCCAGTGCGCTTGCCGGCGGCTCATTGGCCCCGGGTGTTGTCAGCGTTCCGTCTATGTCAAGAAAAATAAGTTTCATGCACTTTCTCCCTCAGTCCGCGGCGCGTCCCGGGCGTCTCATAAGAGCGCCCGGACACATCCGCGTTCTCTCTCCATCAGGCCTTATCTTCTGTTTTCTTCTCGAGCGTCGGTGCCTTCTTCACCGGCACACTCTTTTTGAATGACGTCATAAGCCACGCGAAATCATAGGCCCGGATTCCGACAGCCTTTGCCGGACGCATCTCGCCCGTCAGAAGATCCGTGTAGTCCTCGACCTCGTTGACCCATGCCGTCTCATCGAACTCGCTGAAATTAAAGAGTGCGATCAGCTTCTCGCCGTTGTAGTATCTGCCGATCCCAAGGATATGATCATTGTACGGCTCAACGATCCAGGTGTCTGCGGCGCTGTCAAAGACCGCATACTGTGCGCGGAGCTTCTCGAGTCTCCTGAGTCCCTGGAAGATTCTTCCCTGGCGCGTCTTCGGGTCGTTCCGCAGCGCAACCTCGTCCCAGTTCAGGTTTCCCCTGTGCAGGTAACGGCTGTCATCCCACTTGAGCGGATCATTGTGGTAGGAGTAGTCATTCAGCTGGCCGATCTCATCGCCGCTGTAGAGAACCGGGATACCGCTCTGCGTCAGAAGGAACGCGTGGAGCATGATATCGAGGCGGATGTAGCGGTCAAGCTTCTCGTCATTTTTCTCATACTCAGCTGCCTCGATGCCGCAGAGGGACGCCGTTGTTCCCGTGAGACGCGCGTCACCGAGACGCGGATCATCGTTGTAGAGCTCGCCGCGCGAATCACTGCCGTACCATTTTCCAGTCAGATAGTCATTCAGATATTTCTTGTGCGCGATCTCACTGATGCCGAACTGCTTCAGGAAGTCGTAATCGAGTCCCCAGCCGATGTCGTCATGGCAGCGGAGATAGTTGAGGAACGTGTACTCCTTCGGGAGCGAGAAGACTGACTCGAGCTGATGGCGGAGCAGACGGACATCGTGCGTTGCAACCGTGTGCCAGGTGGATGCCATCGTCGTGACGTTGTAGAGCATATGGCACTCCGGCTTCTCGAGCGTTCCAAAATACGGAACGACCTTGGACGGCTCCATGACAACTTCTCCGAGCAGAAGCGTGCCCGGGCAGACAACCTCGGTCGCCATCCGCATGAGACGAACCAGCGTGTGAACCTGCGGCAGGTTCCTGCAGGACGTGCCGAGCGTCTTCCAGATATACGGAACCGCATCGAGGCGGATGATATCAACGCCGTGGTTGCAGAGGTTGAGCATGTTTGCCGTCATGTCGTTGAAGACGGTCGGGTTTGCGTAATTGAGATCCCACTGATACGGGTAGAACGTTGTCATGACAACCTTCTGGGCCTCATCACACCAGGTGAAGTTGCCCGGTGCGGTCTGCGGGAACACCTGCGGAACAGTCTTCTCGAATTCATTCGGAATGTCCCAGTTGTCGAAGAAGAAGTATCTGTCCTGGTACTCCTTCTCCCCCTTCTTCGCTCTCTGCGCCCACTCGTGGTCCTCCGACGTGTGGTTCATGACGAAATCGAGGCAGACGCTCATGCCCTTGTTGTGGCACTCCGTGGCAAGATCAGAGAGATCCTCCATGGTTCCGAGCTCCGGCTCAACCTTCCGGAAATCAGAGACAGCGTAGCCGCCGTCCGATCTTCCCTTCGGGCTCTGCAGGAGAGGCATGAGATGAACATAATTGACGCCGCACTCCTTGATGTAATCGAGATGAGCCATGACGCCCTTCAGCGTGCCTGCAAAGCAGTTCGTGTACATCAGCATGCCGAGCATCTCATTTCCCTTGTACCAGTCCGGAACCATCTCGCGGGCCTGATCCCACTCCTTGAGGATATCGGACCGCTGCTGATAGTAGTCATGCAGCATCGTGCAGAAATAATCAAACGCGTGCTGATCATTGTGGTACAGCTCCGCGTACAGCCACTTCATCTCATCGTAGTGGCGCCCTAGTCTCGTCCTGAACTCCTTCTCCCAGGTTTCGTCAATCATATCTCCTCTTCCTCCTTAAAATGAACTTTCATTTTGAAAATGAAGTGTTCCCTGCGTCTTTTGCGCCGAGCGTTTCTGCTATCCCGTCACCGGCCGAACGTGCCGCTTCCGCATGACTGTCAGAAGCCGTCGATCCGCGCTCCATAACCTTAAATCCCTGTTTGATCTCGACCGTCGTCTTCTCTTTCCCGTCAATCCGCTCGACAATCCGTTTCGCGGCAGTCTCCCCCGCCTCGCGGTAATAGAGATGGACCGTCGTGAGCGTCGGTGTCGTAACTGATGAAATCACATTGTCGCCAAAACCCGCGACAGCAACATTATCAGGCACTCTTCTTCCCGTCTCTCTGAGACACTGCATGGCTCCGATCGCAATACCGTCCGTCGCGCAGATCACCGCATCAATGTCCGGAGACTCCGCAAGGATTTTTCGCATGCACCGGTGACCGGATTCCGCGGAGAATTCAGCGATCTCCGTCCGCTCTGGAGGAATCTCAATCCCCGCCTCAGCCGCCGCAGCCAGAACGCCCTCGAACCGCTGCTGTCCGACCGCGACATCCTCCTTCAGCACCCCGATATAAGCCAGCTTCTTTCTTCCGGTCGCAAGGACGTGCTCCGCAAGCGCGCGTCCCGCCCCGTAGTCGTCGTGATAAATGCAGGAATATCCGCTCAGCTGCTGTCCCACGATCACAACTGGGATCGACATGTTCTTCAGGATCTTCCTGTGCTCTCTCGTGAAAACAGTGGCAATAAAAATCACACCATCCACACGGTTATTTGAAAAAATACGAAGAAATTCCAGTTCCTTTTCCGGATTATTATCAGTCGTTGCAAGAAGCATTTCATATCCGCTCGCATTGAGGGCCGTTCCGATCCCGGCCACAATGCTTGAAATAGAATCTGAATTGATGCGGGGAAGCACAACTCCGATGAGCATCGTCTTCTTCGTGCGAAGCGTCTGCGCCATAACCGATGGCTTGTATCCCGTCCGTTCAATCACCTTCCGGATCTTCTCGCTTTTCTCGGCACTGATATATCCGTTATTCAGATAGCGGGAGACGGCGGCTCTGGAAACACCCGCCATCTCGGCAATATCACCGATATTCATTGCGATCCTCCATTGTGACATCGTTTTCACAAAAATATTATCATTGCCCGGAGTATGCGTCAACAGAATTGCCGTCATTTTGTCACATAGCTGTTGTTTATCCCTGGTAAATTAGTAATTGTGCCCAAACGCAGCGGATTTTCAAAAGGAATCTGTCCTCCCTGTGATATGATCAGGTGCGGACGCGGTTTCAGTTCAGAGCGGGATCATTTTACAGGAGTCCGGCATTCTGGGCCGCTCCCGGCAGGATATGTTATACTATACAAAAAAGGCGGCCGCCCGGAGAACCCTTCGTCTCAAAGGGTCTCCGCGGCAGCCGCCGGCAAGGAGCCATATACAAAATGAAAAAAGCAAATCGAATGACGGTCTCCCACACCTTCAGCGCCTTCTGGAGACCAGATTCCAAATATCTGATTCTGGGCAGTTTTCCCTCGGTCAGATCGCGGGAAATGAACTTCTACTACGGGCACCCGCAGAACCGCTTCTGGAAAATTCTCGCCGCCGTCTTCGGCGATACCACTCCTGCCGCAGACAGCACCGATGAGAAGAAGGCCTTTCTCATCCGCAACCGGATCGCCCTCTATGACGTCATCGACAGCTGCTCGATCATCGGCTCCTCGGACAGCAGCATCCGCGACGTTGTCCCAACCGATCTTGCCCCGATCCTTGCGGGCAGTCAGATCGAAGACCGGATCCTCGTCAACGGCGGAACCGCATACCGTCTCTACATGAAGTATCTCTTTCCAAAGACAGGGATCAGGCCCGCAAAGCTCCCCTCAAGCAGCGCCGCCAATGCCTCCTGGCGTCTTGACGCGCTTGTTTCCGCATGGAAGCAGGCCCTTCTCATGGTCTCCTGCTGATATCCGGCTTCCTTATGCCGTCATTTAACGTCTCATCAATCAGAAAGCGCGGCCGATGTTTCGTCTCGAGATAGATCTTTCCGATATACTCGCCGATGATACCGATCGAGAAGAGAATCAATCCGCCGATTGCCCAGATCGAGACGATCAGCGATGACCAGCCGGCGACCGTCACTCCCCTCGCCTTCTGAACAATCCCCCAGATCAGGAACAGAATGCTGATCAGAAAAATGAAGATCCCTGTATTTGTGATCATGCGGATCGGCTCGACAGAAAGTGAAGTGACGCCCTGAATCGAGAAATTGATCATTTTCTTCAGCGGGTACTTGCTCTCGCCGGCAAAGCGCTTTCCGCGCGCGTAGCAGACCTTGTCCGTCTTATAGCCGATGAGCGGAACAAGTCCCCGGAGGAACAGATTGACCTCGTGGAACTCGGAGAGTCCAATCAGGGCCCTTCGATCCATGAGTCGGAAATCCGCGCAGTCAGGGATCATCTCGACGCCCATGTGTTCCATGAGACGATAAAATCCCCTGGCCGTCGTGCGCTTGAACCAGGAATCCGTGTCACGATTGTTTCTCACGCCATAGACAATATCACAGCCGCCCTCATAGCGCGCGATCATCTCATCCGTCGCCCCGACGTCGTCCTGGAGGTCCGCGTCCATGGAAATGGAGACATCGCAATATTCTTTCGCGAACATAAGCCTATAATCTCCCAGGTCGTATCCGTACTCCCGTCATTGACAAACAGAATCCTGCTCTGCGGCGAAATCTTCTGTGCCTTGACGAGCTGACTGATCTTGGCATACAGCCGCTTGGCAGTCTCGCTCAGTACCTCTTCTTCGTTGTAACAGGGAATGACATAATAAAGAACAGTATCCTTCATGCAGCACTCCAGCTTTCATTTTCTTTAAGGCGCCCGGAGGCGCACTTTTTATCACGTGAACGTTGCCATCATACCACACAGCGCCGAAAAACGCCATTCACAGAGGCGCTTAGAAAGCTGAACATTCCGTAAACAATGCGGAGCGGACAAACGATCTCCGCAAGTTTCCGCGAAGGAGACATAAAAAAGCCCGGAAAACCCGCCAATCAGGTTTTCCGGGCATGCAATATGCCGGTGGCCGGACTCGAACCGGCACGAAGTCGCCTCCGAGGGATTTTAAGTCCCTTGCGTCTGCCAATTCCGCCACACCGGCAGAGAAACGAACAGCCGCTTTTCGCAAGCGGCTGCTGTCTGAAACGACCCAGAAGGGACTCGGACCCTTGACCTCCGCCGTGACAGGGCGGCGCTCTAACCAACTGAGCCACTGGGCCATGTATAGTGGATCTTCGGGGACTCGAACCCAGGACCGATCGGTTATGAGCCGACTGCTCTAACCAACTGAGCTAAAGATCCACAAAGATTCTTGCATGTATACCATGCTGATGACCCCAAGCAGATTCGGACTGCTGTTACCGCCGTGAAAGGGCGATGTCTTAACCGCTTGACCATGGGGCCTCATAAAACGCGATGAGGTTAAATTGCTGTAAACCTGCCGCAAGCTCCCCGAGTAGGGCTCGAACCTACAACAACTCGGTTAACAGCCGAGTGCTCTACCATTGAGCTATCGAGGAATAAATGGGCTTAAGTGGACTCGAACCACCGACCTCGCGCTTATCAGGCGCGCGCTCTAACCAGCTGAGCTATAAGCCCTTATTGCTCGGAAGCACTTAAATATAATAGCAGAAAGAGCTTCCGGGCGCAAGTGTCTGTTTTCGTTTTCTTTGAAAATTTTTGAATTGTACCTGAATTGTCACTGACGCGTGATGTCGATAAAGTTCTGCAGCATGGCCGCCCCGTCCGGCGTCATGATGGATTCCGGATGGAACTGGACGCCGTAGACGTCATACTCTTTGTGCCGGACTGCCATGATCTCGCCGTCGTCCGCGCGCGCCGTGACCGCAAGGCACTCCGGCATCGTGCTCTCAATCGCCGCGAGCGAGTGGTATCTGGCCACGAGTACTCTCTCCGGAAGACCTTTAAAGAGCGGGCTTTCCGTGTCGAGCTCAGTCAGGGACTGCTTGCCGTGCATCAGTGTCTTCGCGTGAGACACGGTCGCGCCGTATGCCACGCAGATAGCCTGGTGTCCGAGGCAGACTCCGAGAATTGGAATCTCGCCGCCAAGCTTCTTTGCGGCCTCAACGCACACGCCGGCGTCCTCCGGCTTTCCGGGACCGGGGGACAGGATGATGCCCGCCGGATGGAGGTCACGGATCTCATCAACAGTCATCGCATCGTTGCGGATGACGCGGATGTCCGGTTCGATGGAGCCAACCAGCTGGTACAGGTTATAGGAAAAGCTGTCGTAATTGTCTATCAGTAAAATCATTCCTCTACCTCCCCTGCCAGCTTCAGCGCCGTCACGACGGCTGCCGCCTTGTTCAGGCACTCCTGATACTCATTTTCCGGGACAGAATCCGCTACGATGCCGGCTCCGCTGCGGACAAAAACCTTGCCGTTCTTCTTGTAGGCGATCCGGATCGCGATGCAGGTATCGAGGTTGCCCGTGAAATCAAGGTAGCCGATCGCGCCGCCATAGATGCCGCGCTTGTTGTTCTCAAGGTCATTGATCAGCTGGCAGGCGCGGATCTTCGGCGCGCCGGACAGCGTGCCTGCCGGCAGAATCGAATCGACTGCGTCCATCGCGTCTTTGTCGTCCGCAATGCGGCTCGTGACCGTCGAGCCGATATGCATGACGTGCGAATATTTCAGAACACAGTGATACCGGTCGACATGCACCGACCCGAACTTGCTCACCTTGCCGAGGTCGTTGCGTCCGAGATCGACCAGCATATTGTGCTCCGCGAGTTCCTTCGGATCCTTGAGAAGTCCCTCCTCGAGTGCCTTGTCCTCCTCCGGCGTCTTTCCGCGCCGTCTCGTGCCCGCGAGCGGGAAGGTCTGCAGCGTGCCGTCCTCGAGCTTTGCCAGTGTCTCCGGAGATGCCCCCGCAATTTCCATGGAATCGCCGGAGAAATAAAACATGTACGGGGACGGGTTCATCGTCCGGAGAACCCGGTATGTATTCAGGAGGCTCCCCTCAAAATCCGCCTCGAGACGGTTGGAGAGCACGATCTGGAAAATATCGCCTTCATAGATATGATGCCTGGCCTTCTCGACCATCCCGCAGTACTGCTCCTTCGAGAAGTACGGGCGAATCCCGGAGGTCATGTGACCGCTCACATCCTTCTTCGGCTCACCGTGAAGGATCAGTTCCCGCAGATCCGCGAGCTTCTTCTGCGCCCGCGCGTACTCCTCGTCCAGGTTCTTTACAAGGGAAATATTGACGATGAGAACGATCTTCTGTGAGAAATTGTCAAATGCGACGACATTGTCGAACAACATGAGATCAAGGTCACGGAATCCCTCCGTGTCCTTTGCGTCGAGCCGCAGACTCGGCTCCGGATATTTCAGATAGTCATAGGAAAAATATCCGACCAGTCCTCCGGTAAATGAAGGAAGCCCTTTGATCTTCGGGGATTTTCTCTTCGCGAGCACACTGCGAAGGAAGTCCTCCGGCCGGTCTGTGTGCATTTTCTCCCTGCCGTCGACACAGAGCACGCCGTTCGTGCAGGTGATCTCCATAACCGGGTCAAATCCGAGAAATGTATAGCGCCCCCATTTCTCCTTATCCTCGGCGCTCTCGAGAATAAAAACGTGCTCGGATACATTCATCATGGCCTTCAGAACCTCGACGGGAGTCCGGACATCGGCAAGCAGCTCCTCCGTGACAGGCGCGATATTGTAGCGTCCGTCAGCGGCAATGGTTTTAATTTCACTAAGTTCAGGATATGGCATGTATATCTCCTTTACGCGTTGTTTCTCATTTTAAGAAGGGACACATTTCATGTCAAGCGCATGAACTTTATATCATACGGAAAGCCGGACTCTGCACCGGGAACAGTGCACGGGATAAATCGCGCAACTTTTTCAAAAAAATGCTTGCAATTTCCCGTTGGCTCCTCTATAATAACACTTGCTGTTGTTAAGGCAGCAGCTGAATATTGTTCGAGCGATTCGAGCATCTTGGAGAAGTACCCAAGCTGGCCGAAGGGACACCCCTGGAAAGGGTGCAGGCGGTTAACAGCCGCGCAAGGGTTCAAATCCCTTCTTCTCCGCTCAAAAGAAAAGGACCTGTGTTTTGTGCAGGTCCTTTTTTCGTATTCTGTCCCGTCATTTTCCGGCGCTGTACCCCGCCCGGATTCTGTTGTCAAATTCTGAACAATTCATGAAATATGTCTAGAATAAAGTCCAATTCGTTGACAGATACGCTGTTCATTTTATATACTTGGCTAAATTAAAAAGAGTGGCACACTGACTTCCAGATAAGCAGAAAGGAGACAGCCCATGAATTTTGAAGAGAAGATGCAGACCTACGCGGACGCGCAGAAGGACATTCTCGTCAGGAATGACACGATCGACGACGCTCTGTTCCGCGAGAAGCACGTCTACCGTGGCCTGCGTGACTTAAACGGCAAGGGCGTCGTCACCGGCCTCACGAATATTTCAAAGATCGTCGCAGTCAAAGAGGTAAATGGAGAGCGGATTCCCTGTGATGGTGAGCTGTGGTACCGAGGCTACAACGTAAGGGATCTCGTGAAGAAATACGGCCGGAACCGCTTTGCGTACGAAATCCTCGCCTATCTGCTGCTCTTCGGTGAACTTCCGGACGAGCAGCAGACAAAAGACTTCATTCAGGTTCTCTCGGAGAGCCGCAATCTCCCGACCAATTTTACGCGCGATGTCATCATGAAGGCGCCGACAAAGGACATCATGAATTCCATGACGCGCTCAATTCTCACGCTCGCGGCCTACGACAGGGACGCCCTGAGCACCGACGTTGGCAATGTCATCCGGCAGAGTCTCATGCTGATCGCGGTCTTCCCGATGCTTGCAATCTACGGCTATCACGCGTACAACCACTACGAAAATCTCGAGTCCATGTATATTCACCGTCCAGACCCGGAGAGATCGACAGCCGAGAACATCCTGATGATGCTCCGCCCGGACAAGCAGTACACGCAGACCGAAGCTGAGGTTCTCGACGCGGCCCTGCTCCTGCACATGGAGCACGGCGGCGGCAATAACTCCTCCTTCACAACAAGAGTCGTTGCTTCTTCCGGAGCTGACACCTATGCGGTCACAGCCGCGGCGATGAGTTCGCTCAAAGGACCCCGCCACGGCGGCGCGAATATCAAGGTCATGCAGATGATGGCCAATATCCGTGAAAATGTAAAAGACTGGGACGATGACGACGAGATCAGAGATTATCTCACAAAAATGCTCGCCGGCGAAGTCTTCGACCACAAGGGCCTGATCTATGGCATGGGGCACGCCGTGTACTCCATCTC
This sequence comes from uncultured Eubacteriales bacterium, assembly GCA_900320615.1. Taxonomy (GTDB): domain Bacteria; phylum Bacillota; class Clostridia; order Lachnospirales; family Lachnospiraceae; genus Chordicoccus. Next base: position 3,327 of record ONSX01000072.1, on the reverse strand, counting down.
TGACCCGAGAGAGCGTATTTTCAAGAGCTTTGTCACGGAACTCGCGCAGGAGAAGGATCGCGGAAAGGATCTCTCGCTCTACAGCAAGGTCGAACAGATCGCTCCGGAAGTTATCTCCGCAAAGCGCCACATCTACAAGGGCGTATCGCCGAACGTCGATTTCTACAGTGGCTTTGTGTACAACATGCTCGGCATTCCGGAGGAGCTCTACACGCCGCTCTTCGCGATCGCCCGCATCACCGGCTGGAGCGCGCATCATCTGGAAGAGCTCGTCGGAAACGGCAAAATCATCCGCCCGTCGTATCTGTCAGTCATGAAAGAAAGGACGCTTGAGTAACCTCAGCGTCCCTTCCTCTTCTGAATCTGCCAGGTGATCCGGACCATAAGGCCGTCCGGCAAAATATGTGAAAACACAAGCCCGAGGCGCATGCCTGCACCCGGGACAATCAGCATCTTTCCTTTTAATGCGCGGTCAACGCCGTACCTTGCCACAGGGCGCGGCTTAAGGCCGCGCATACTTTTCCTTACGTCCGCCCTGCGATCAAAGTCGGTCTCCACCGGCCCCGGGCAGAGCACCGAAATCCGTACGCGGGAGTGCCTGTGCCGCAATTCCTCATGAATGGCCTCCGTGAGCCGCACGACGTAATTCTTGGATGCGTAGTATCCGGCAAATAACGGGCCTGCCGTGAAGCCGGCGGATGACCCGACATTCAGAATCACGCCTTCATTCCGCTTCAGCATGTCGCGGAGAAACAGTTTCGTCAGAATATGAACGGCGGTCACGTTGACCGCGATCTCGCCCAGCTCCCGGTCAAGGTCTGTGTCCGCAAATTCTCCGTATACGCCAAGCCCCGCGCAGTTCGCAAGAAAATCCACCCGGTCGTCTCTCGTCTCCCTCCAGAGCCGGAAGCACTCCTCTTGTTTCGAAAGATCGGCAGAAATCACGCGAACCCTTTCTTTCTCCCTGCCATTTTCAATGCGCTCCGCAAGCTCGCGGAGGCGCTCTTCATTTCTTGCTGTCAGAATCAGGTCGTATCCCTTTTCCGCGAGATACAGGGCAAGTTCCCGGCCGATCCCGGAGCTCGCCCCGGTAACTAGTGCCAGCATAGCTCTCCTCTCATGCGCCCCGAATTGTCCGGCTGCTCACCGGCCTGCCCGGACAATGTTCGCCGCGGCATTTGCTCAGTCCGTCAGGTACAAGGCGACCCTTCCCTCCGCACGCGTCTTCTTCATGTCAATGACACGCTGGTTCTCAGAACCGCGGAAGGTGAGCGCGATATTTCTCTGTGCGAGAATAAACGGACCGTCCACGAGCACGTCAATGAGATCCAGAAGATCGTCCGTCACTTCGATGTACCGCTTTCCGCCCGGTATAAGGTCCCGATCGTATACAAAACCGGTGAAACACCAGATTGTCTTGTCCGGATGTGTCTCCCGAATCTTACGCGCGAGCTTCACGAGCTCCCGCTGATTGTCCGGCTCCATCGGCTCACCGCCCAGAAATGTGACGCCGTCCGCGTACGGAAAATCGAGAAAATCGAGAATTTTCTTCTCAGCGGCGCCGTCAAATCTCCGCCCGTAAGTGAAATCCCACGTCTGCGGCTGGAAACATCCCTTACAGTGATTTGTGCACCCGGACACAAAGAGCGTCACGCGGACGCCCTCGCCGTTCGCAACATCAAATTCTTTAATTTCTCCGTAATTCATGGCTAAGTCCTGTTCCGAGTCCCGCGATCTCAGTGTTTCAGAAGTGAATCGTCAACCGTTCCACCGTGCCCGGCACTTTCCTCCACCGGCTTGATCGATGCATGACCCTGCTTTCCAAATTCCTTGACATAAGCGTCGAGTCCCCGGATCCTGTCGATAAACTTATTGGAAATGAACAGCGGCTTCGGGCCGAACGCGTTGAGCGCGAGACCGTTAAAGTCCCTCGTCGAGATGTCCGCCGCGTCCTGGAAGCGGAGAAGCATCGTCTTCGGCGGGTTCTTCGGATCGACAACGCCTTTCCAGAGAACGAGAGATGCGAGGTCCGTGAAGATCGGAAGCGTCTTGTTCTCCGGATGATCCTTATTGGCAATAAAATGAAGCCGGATGTTCGCGGACTTATGTCCCTGCGCATCCGCATGGACTGAACCATCGTCGACAGCCACCGGAACAACGAACATCGAGTGCGTCAGCGCGAAAATGAAGAGTCCCATGAACGCATTATCCTTCATATTCGCCTCATAGACGCCTGTGAGTCCGAGAAGATACGGATTCTCGATCGGAATCTTCGGGTCGATCCTGCCCGGCGTGCGGATGTCCGAGATAACAGAAAATTTATCGATATCGCGGAGTCCCTGCGGATTGTGGATTGTGATCGAGCAGCGCTGGTTCTCCGCAAACTTTCCGGTCACACCGGGAGCAGTCTCAATGCGGGTAACCATCGCGGCCGCCATCGGCTTCCCCGGAAAATACACAAAGACCGGGTAGCTCTTCTCGACCCGGCCCTGCAGCATGCCGGTGATGACTGCCTCATCGCTCTTGAACTGAAGAACCTGCTCTGCGACCATCGTGTAGCGGGAAATCCGGATATGAATCATGCCGTTCTCGTCCTGGCCGACGCGGCGAACCTTGTCTGCTCCCTCAGTGGATGCGCTCTGTTCTTCCGCCGGTTCGCTTCCGTCAGATGCCGGAGAATCCGCGCTGTCATCCGCATGTTCAGAAGTCCTGGCGTCCGCGCCACCGAATCCGATTCGCGTGACTTTCGCCGAGTCACCCGCATCATCGCTCTTCTCATCGGATGCCTTTTCTTCCGCATCAGACAGCTCTCCGTCCGCCGCATCAGACGCACCCGCTGCGTCTGTCTCTCCGGATGCCTTCTCTTCCGCATCAGGCAGTTCTCCGTCCGCCGCACCGGACGCACCCGCCGCGCCTGTTTCTCCGGTGGCGTCCTCCGCCCCGGCGGCAGCCTCACGCTTTATGATTTCCTCATCGACCGTGCTGTCTGACTCGGCCTCATTCATGATCCGCGCCTCTTCCTCAGGCGTCATTTGCCCCGGCTTAGTCTCATCCGCCGGAGCAGACGGCTCTGCAAAATCTCCGGAAAGAGACGCAGCTTTTTCTGTTTCCGGAGCGGTCTTTTCCTCCTCGTGACCATGTTTTTTTCTGAATTTATTAAAAAATCCCATATTTCCTCCCTGGCAGCCGCCGCGCTGCACACCATATATAATATTTAGTATACCTATCTTGACATACCCACGGGCAAGCCCGTGGGATTCCAGAGAAGTATGATGTCTTACGACACCCTTATTCTCTGTGGACTAGCCAAAAGCCCACTACGCAGTC
>ONSX01000096.1 GCA_900320615.1 uncultured Eubacteriales bacterium | reverse complement strand
GGAAAGTTCTCTCATGCGGTTGTTGTTGCCGCCCGCCAGTATGATTCCCACTGCCCTCATGAGCTCTCACCGTCCTTTTCGCCGTGCTTGATAATTGCGCCTCCGGATACAAGCTCACCGTTCGGATAATCGTCCCGCGTCGTCTCACCCAGGATCGCTGTGTTGCGTCCGATCCGGACGCCGGACGGAATCACGGAATTCTCTCCGACCGTAACGAGCCCGTACGCGTACACCTTCTTGTTATATACATTTGGCGCGTCCTCCCCGACTCCGAGCACCGCATGGTCGCCGACAGCGACATTCTGCGCGAGAATCGATCGGTTCACCTGCGCGCCGCGCCCGATGAACGCCTCCTGCATGACAATCGAGTCACGGACAACCGCGCCCTCCTCGATCCGGACCGCAGGCCCGATGACCGAGTTATAGACCTCGCCGCAGATCTCCGCACCTTCCCCGATAATGCATTTGCTGACAACGGCGCTGTCAGCAATATAGTCGGGCGGAATAATATCGCCGCGCGTGTAGATCTTCCAGAACTCCTCATAGAGGTTAAACTCCGGAATCACGTCGATCAGCTCCATATTGGCCTGCCAGTAGGAACCGAGCGTCCCCACATCTTTCCAGTAACCGTTAAACTCATACGCGAAGAGGCGCTTTCCCTGCTCGCGGCAGTACGGAAGCACATGCTTGCCGAAATCAAGTCCTGACTGGTCTTTCAGTTTCTCCAGTGTGCTTTTCAGGACCGGCCAGCTGAAAATGTAAATACCCATGGACGCCAGATTGCTGGCCGGATGCTCCGGCTTCTCCTGGAAGTCGGTGATCCGTCCCGTGTCATCTGTCACCATGATGCCGAACCGCGACGCCTCCTCCATCGGAACAGGCATGACTGCGATCGTCACATCCGCGTTGTTCGCCTTGTGATAATCGAGCATAACCTCATAATCCATCTTATAGATATGGTCACCCGAGAGAATCAGCACATAATCAGGGTTATACTGCTCCATGTATTCGAGGTTCTGGTAAATGGCATTTGCCGTTCCGGTGTACCAGTCCGTATTCCCGATTTTCTCGTACGGAGGAAGAATCGTGACGCCTCCGACGTTCCGGTCCAGATCCCACGGAATACCGATGCCGATATGCGTGTTAAGCCTGAGCGGACGATACTGCGTGAGAACGCCAACCGTATCAATTCCTGAATTGATACAGTTGCTCAAGGGAAAATCGATGATCCGGTACTTGCCGCCGAACGAAACGGCAGGCTTTGCCACATTATCCGTGAGAACCCCCAGCCGGCTTCCCTGACCGCCGGCGAGCAGCATGGCTATCATTTCCTTTTTTATCATAGGCCCACCTCACGATGTAAATTTTCAGTGCAATAATTATATCACACAGGCCGTTTCATGAAAACAAATACCACAAATACAGGCGTTCATTCGTCCCTGTTTTAGTCAAAATAAACAGTTTTCACGCCATAGCCATCATTTCAGCAAGAAATCCGCTCTCATTTTTTGATATTCCGTATCTCTTTTTATGCAATCCTGCAAACCGGCTGCAGTGCCCGGTCCGCTGTTTTTCCATACACGGCGATTCACACGGGAAGCGGGGAAGCCGCCGCCCCATATCTACACTCCTCCTAGTACACGTGAAGCGTCTGTGTTATAATAAGGTACAGATTGTGCCGGAGCACGGCACATCTCATTTTATTTATAAAATCTTACAGATTAAGGACGGTAAATATATGTATCAGATAGATTTCAAGAAGCCTCTCCATCTTCATTTCATCGGCATCGGCGGCATCAGCATGAGCGGTCTCGCAGAAATCCTCCTCGGCGAGGGCTTCCACATCTCCGGATCAGACGCGCACGAGTCAGCTCTCACGGACCGGCTTGAGAAAAAAGGCGCAAAGATTATCTATGGACAGAAGGCGGAGAACATCACGGACGGCATCGACTGCGTCATCTACACGGCAGCGATTCATCCGGACAATCCGGAGTTCGCAGCTGCGAAACACGCAGGCATCCCGATGCTGACGCGCGCACAGCTTCTCGGTGAGATCATGAAAAACTACGATCTTCCGATCGCCGTATCCGGCACGCACGGCAAGACCACGACGACCTCGATGTGCGCCCACATCCTGATGCGCGCGAACATGGACCCGACGGTCTCCGTCGGCGGCATTCTGCCCGCAATCCACGGAAACATCCGTGTCGGCAATTCCGAGACCTTCCTCACGGAGGCCTGCGAATACACGGACAGTTTCCTGTCGCTCTATCCGAAGATCGAGATCATCCTCAATGTCGATGCGGACCATCTCGATTACTTCAAGAATATCGACAACATTGCGAAATCCTTCCACACCTACGCAAAGCTCCTTCCGGAAGACGGAACGCTCATCATCAACAAGGATTTCGAGAAGTACCCGGTCGTCACGGAGGGTGTCACCTGCGAGATGCTGACGACCTCGATGAAGGAGGACGCGGACTACACGCCGGCGAATATCTCCTACAACGAGTACGGCTGCGGTTCATTTGACGTACTTGAGAGAGGAAAGGACATCGGCCGCGTGTCTCTCAACGTCCCGGGTGTCCACAACATCTCGAACGCACTCGCAGCCATCGCGCTCGGCAGAAAGCTCGGCCTCGACATGGCCACGATTGCCGAGGGACTCGAGGACTTCCGCGGAACGAACCGCCGCTTCGAGTACAAGGGAAAAATGAACGGCGCCACCATCATCGACGACTATGCACATCATCCGACGGAGATCAAGGCAACGCTCCGCGCCGCACACAACTATCCGCACAGAGAGCTCTGGGTCGCATTCCAGCCGCATACCTACACGAGAACAAAGGCCCTGATGCCGGAGTTCGCAGAGGCGCTCTCGAGTGCCAATCATGTTGTCCTCGCAGACATCTTCGCCGCGCGCGAGACCGATACACTCGGCATCTCCTCTGACACGCTCCGCGGCGAGATCGCAAAGCTCGGCACGGACGCGCACTATTTCAAGTCATTTGCAGAGATCGAGAACTTCCTCCGCGCGAACGTGAAGGAAGGCGATCTCCTGATCACGATGGGTGCCGGCAACATCAATCAGGTCGGCGAGGACCTGCTGAAGAAATAAGCCGGACAGTAAGGTACAGATATGGGCAGTATCAGAATCCGATCCTGTTTTCCGCAGGACGTCACAGTAATTTCAAATGATTTTCTCGACCGGTTTCTCCCGGAGGCAAACGGAGATTTTCTGCGCGTCTATCTCTGGCTGCTCCGGGTAGTCGGCGATGATGCGGCGACCATCACGCTCGGCTCGGTCGCGGACCGCCTGAACTGTACGGAAGCTGACGTCCGGCGCGCGCTGCGCTACTGGCAGCGCGAGGGCGTCCTCTCCGTCACGCAGGACGAGGACGGGACTATCTCAGAAATTGCATTTACCGGATCAGAGGGACGGATGGACAGGAGGGAGGAGCCCGGGGATCCGCCGAAGTCTTCCGACATCACAAGCGAGCGCATGGCTGAGCTCGGCGAGCGCGATGACATCCGGGAACTGTTCTTCATCGCGCAGAACTATCTCGGCAAGCCGCTCTCCCGATCGGAAATGCAGAAAATCTGCTTCTTCTACGACGGGCTTCATTTTTCTCCGGACCTCATCGACTATCTGATCGACTACTGTGTGAGCAGAAACCACAAGAGCTTCTACTACATCGAGAAGGTCGCGCTGAACTGGAAGGAGCAAGGCATCCGCACCGTTCACGAGGCGAGAGTCCAGGCCGGCAGTTACCACAGGGAGTATTACGACATCCTGAAAGCGCTCGGCATCGATAATCATCATCCGGTGGACGCGGAGGTGAAAATTATGAAGAAATGGCTTGAAAAATACCATTTCTCCATGGACATCATCCGGGAGGCCTGCACAAGGACCGTCATGAACGCATCGAAGCCGTCGCTGAACTACGCGGACAGCATCCTCTCGCGCTGGAACGCAGGCGGTGTGAAGACGCTGGAGGACATCGCCGCGCTCGACGCGGCGCACGAGCAGGACCTGCAGGCGAAGGCAGCTGCGAAGAAGCCGTCCTCCGGCCAGGGAAAGACGGCAGGGAAGAAGAACGCATTTACGGATTTCAGCGACAGCACCTTCGACTACTCGTCGATCGAGAAGCAGCTGCTGGACAGCTGAGAGGAGGCACATTTTGGCACTTGGCAACTCACAGTACGATGCCGTCATGCGCCGCTACGATGAGATCCGCGAGCGGCACCGCCACGAACAGAGCGACCGCATGGAAGAGATCAGCCGCGTGATTCCCGAGATCAGGAAGCTGGATGACGAGGCCGCCGACGCATCGCTCGCGGCCGCAAAGGCAAGAATCACGAATAAACATGCGAATCTCGACCAGTATCACGCAGAAATGAACCGCATTACGGAAAGGCGCGCGGCCCTTCTGCGCGGGCACGGCTACCCGGCGGATTATCTCGATATGCACTACGACTGCCCGATCTGTCGCGACACCGGACTCGTAGATGGGAAGCACTGCGTCTGCTTCCGGAAAATCGCGGCGGAGATCATCTACGGAAAATACAGTCTCGGAAAAATTCTCGAGACCGAGAATTTTGAGCACTTTTCATTTGCATACTATTCTGATACAATAAGGGACGATTCTACGGGCAGAACGGCCCGCGAGCTCGCAGAACGCGCGTACCAGGCGGCGAAATCGCTTGTACCCGCGATCGGGACAGATGGCAGCAGCCTCTATATTTACGGCACCGCGGGGACAGGCAAGACCTTCCTCACGCACTGCGTCGCAAAGGAAGCAATCGACGCCGGAAATTCCGTGCTGTATTTTTCAGCCGGAGATTTCTTCCACGTGCTGGCCGAATCGACTTTCCGGCGCGGAGAAAATTCAGGTGCGCGGCTCATCTCCGACTGCGATCTGCTCGTCATCGACGATCTGGGAACAGAAGTGAACAATTCATTTGTCTCATCGAGCCTGTTCCGTGTCGTCAATGAGCGCATCACACGCGCGAAATCGACGATCATTTCCACGAACCTGTCGCTGACCGACCTGTCGGAAAAATATTCGGTGCGCGTTTCCTCGAGAATCACAAGCAACTATAAA
>ONSX01000070.1 GCA_900320615.1 uncultured Eubacteriales bacterium | reverse complement strand
ATCTCTGTCCGGCAGATAGGAAATGAGGTTCTTCGTCTCTTTGCCCGGTTTCATCCCCTCTATTTCAATGCTTCCTGATGTCGGCGTCAGGAGCCGCTGGATCAGCTTGATCAGCGTCGTCTTGCCGCTTCCGTTCGGGCCCGCCAGCCCGATGATTCTCTGATGCTCAAGAGACAGGTTAATGCCATTTAAAGCGATCTTCCTGCCATAGCGCTTTACGAGCTCTCTGCACTCGATCTCTGCCATAGTTTATTCACTCCTTCGTTTTCTTTTATTCGGTCTGAACGGACCTTCCGGTGTGTTCCCGGCCGCACAAGGGTTACTGCTGCTGCGGATTTTTTTCGGCCTTCCAGTTGCTGACTTCCGCGATAATTTCTTCTCTCGTCATGCCGAGGCGCGACAACTGCGTAAACAGCTCCTCCACGTATTTCTCACTGAGAGATCTTCTTAGTTCCTTCATTTTCTGCTCATCCTCCGTCACATAGCGTCCGCTCGTCCTCTGCGCATGCAGCAGGCCTTCCTGCTCAAGCTGCGTGAGGGCTCTCTGCATCGTGTTCGGATTGACGCCGGCCTCCGCCGCGAGATCCCGCACAGACGGAATCTTGCTTCCGGGCGGCAGCTCGCCTCCCGCGATGCGGATCTTGATTCCGTCAACGATCTGCAGATAAATCGGGACACCATTCTTGAATTCCCATGCCACTGGCACTGTCCCCCTTTTCTGGCGGGCCTGATCGTAATTCGTTCCGACCAGGCTCTTCTGTATTACTTAATTAGTACAGATATACAATATCATTTTCTTCCTATTGTGTCAATACATTAATACAATTTATCGTTTTTTCTTTGCCGTCAGACCGACGGTTTCATGCAGGTCGCAATCCGATCCCCGGACAGACAGAGCGGGCTGTGAAACCGCTTAACTCCGGTTTCACAGCCCGCCTTGTCCGTACAGGGCATTTCTTGCCCCGCGCTTCTTTCTTCTCATTCAGTTTTTCAGGCGGAACTTCCGCCTTTCATTTCCCCGTCAGATCCCTGATCTGCCTTCACTCTTCCCGTGCTGCAGATAATGCCTGAAATACAGCGTAAGGTCACTCCCGAACGCTGCCCGCAGGTCCGCGTAGCGGCTCCTGTATATATTTACATTGAAGCCGCTCTCGGCCTGGCGTCCCTCTTTCATGCCATAGTTCAGGAAATGCCGCAGTGCGCCGGCCGGATCGTTGCCGTACGCCGCCATAATGTCAGGATACCGCTTCGTGTAGTAGCAGAAATCATAGACATTGGCGTAATCAACGCCGTCATACATCATGACATTGGCCGCGATCTTCCTCGTCGCCACGCGCCCCTCCTTCTGCCCGTAGTTCACATAGTGGAGGTAGTACGGCTTCAGGTCATCACCGTACGCCAGAATGAGATCCGCGTAGTTTCCGCGATAGTACCACACATAAAGTGAATCTATTATAATTTGTTTACAAAATTATTACAAGATGCTCGTCACACATTTTTACACGCACATTTCGCGCAGACTCAACGGTATACGCGGAGAATCCTGAGTACGCGCACAATTTTCGTTCCCATCGGAAATTTCTTCATTTCCTTTTCTGTCGTCCCTGACACAAACACATATGAGACCATATAGATCAGAATCGCAATCAGGATCGAAACTACAAGCCCGATGAACGGCCGTCTCGTCAGATGGAAGATCAGTTCGTAAATAGCAAGCGCGCCGGCGCCCATAATCAAAGAGGCCATGAGCGGCTGAATGTATGTCGAGAGAAATTCATTTTTAAAGCCGAGGAACCGCGCAATCATGATCTGATTGAAGATTGCGTAGAACACCGAGTACAGGATGTTCGCGATCATCACAGCGTAGATGCCCATGCCAGGAGCAACGAGCAGCATAGCCGCGAGAATCACGAGATTCAGTACGAGAGAAATGCCCGCGTTAATCAGCGCCGTCTTCTGCTCACCGATCGACTGGAGCACGCTGCCCGTGATCGTGGAGAGCGCCGCCGGGAGAACATAGATCGCGCCGGTAAAGAGAAGTTTCGACGCAAGATTCGATGCCGACGGGAACAGTACACCCATAATCGGATACGCGAGAACCATCATGCCGATCATGCACGGAAGTGTGATGAACATCGTGAGGCGGATCGTCTGGTTGATCTGATGGTTTGCCCTGCTGATGCGGCCGGTCGCATACTCGCCGGAGACCTCCGGCATCATCGCCGAGGCACTCGCGGACGCGAGCGACAGCGGGATATTGATCATCGGAATATAGTAGTTGCTGTACTCACCGTACCAGGATGAGATCGTATCGGAGTTCACGCCGTGCCAGCCGAGAATGCTCGAGAACAGATAGCTGTCGAGATAAGTGCTGGCATTGTTGATGAACGTTGTGAAAATGATCGGCGTGACCATAAGGAAAATGATGCGGATGACCTCGCCGTAGCTCTCCTCTTCATTGGAATGGTCGTGCCTGCGCTCCCGTCTGAAGTAAGAGCGGTTGATGCCGAAAATAATCAGCATCACGATGAGACCTGTGATAACTCCCGCGCCGGTGCCCATCGTGCCGCCGACCGCGCCGAGAATCGCGCGCTGCGTCTTGTCGCCGCCAGCGAAGGTCCGGATCAGCATCCACGCCGCGAAGACCGAGATAAATGCGTTCATGATCTGTTCGCAGATCTGCGAGACAGATGTCGGCGTCATCGTCTGATGCGCCTGAAAATAGCCTCTGAACACGCCGAGGATCGCCGACAGAAAGATCGTCGGCGCGAGCACGCGGAGCGCCGGCAGCGCATTCTGCTGATTTGCCGGGAGAAGGATGCTTCCGCCAAAGAACGCGATGAGTGCCGCGACACCTCCCACGATTGCGGCATACATCAGAGCGCCGCGGAAAACCTTCTGCGCGCTCTTGTATCTCCTCAGAGCCAGTCTCTCCGAGACAATCTTCGACACCGCCATCGGGATACTGTACGAGGAAATAAGGAGCAGAATCGCATAAAGATTACTCGCATATCCATAGTAGCCAAGTCCGACGGAGCCGAGAACGGAACCGAGCGGCCGTCTGTAGATGAGACCGATAATTCGGGAGATAATCGTCGCCACCATAAGAATGGAGGCATTTTTCACAAGATTGTTTTTCTGTTGTTTTGCCATTGAAAATGAAATTCCTATAGGCCGGGCACAATGCCCGGAGTGTACCTTATCGGGGGTTCTGCCAGAGTTCTTCCTTCTGTGTCCACCCGACTGTCCATCGGGCAACACTTTAACTATACCGCAAAACCGCCCTCTGTTCAACGCAATACTCGCGTCTTTCTTCCAGTATGGATCGCTCCGCATACGCCCTAAAATCCGGCGCGGAGTGAACTGTAACAGAGGGTGTGCTATAATAGGAAAGGCCCGCCTGCAGACGGACGCATCTCATTTTACAGGAAAGGAACGTGAAAGATATGGATTTCAAGACTCTGCAGAAAGATATGATCGCCGCTATGAAGGCGCATGACAAGCCGCGCAAGGAGGCGATCTCTGCGCTTGTGTCCGCTGCAAAGAAGATCGCGATCGATGAGGGCACACGTGACAACATTTCTGATGACCAGGTAAACCGCGCCGTCATGAAGGAACTTCACTCCGCAGAGGAGCAGCTGGCGACATGCCCGGATGAGCGCAAAGACCTCAAGACCGAGTATCAGTTCCGTTTCGATGTCATCAAGGAATACGCCCCGAAAATGATGAGCGCCGATGAGATCGAGCAGAAGCTGAAGACGGACTTCGCAGATGTCATGGCGACAAAGAACAAGGGACAGATCATGAAGGCCGTCATGCCGGCTCTGAAGGGCAAGGCCGACGGCAAGCTGATCAACCAGGTCGTCTCGAAGCTGCTCGCCTGATCTCCGGAGAGCACAGCCGCTTGCGCATTCCGTCATAAAACCTGATCGCGCCAGCCGCCGCTCACCCCTGATGCGTAAGGAGCCGGTGCTCCTTCGTCATGTGCAACACCTCGTCGGCGACAGCCTCCGAGAGCTCGTGCCTGTGCGTCGCGATGATAATGAGCCGCTCCGGCCCCCTGATGCTTCGGATGAAGTCCGTCATCCATTTTTCTCCGTCCTCGTCGAGTCCACTGACCGGCTCGTCGAGAATCAGGACCTGCGGCTCCATCGCCAGCACCGCCGCGAGCGCGGTCCGCTTCTGCTCACCGCCGCTCAGTGTAAACGGCGCGCGCTGCCTCAACTCGCCGAGCCCCAGGAGATGAATATACGTCTCCGTCCGCTCGCGGATTTCATTTTCCGGGAGCGCAAGCTGCTGCAGACCGAAGGCGATCTCGTCCTCGACCGTGCGGCAGAAAAGCTGCACCTCGGCGTTCTGAAAAATGAACCCCACTTTTCGGTGCAGCTCTTTTGCAAATTCTTTTTTCTTCATCGCGCGCTCTGTGACCGCCGTGCCATCGACCCGGTACGTCCCCTTCTCAGGAAATGAAAGTCCGTTCAGGATTCGGAACAGCGTCGACTTGCCGCAGCCATTCGGCCCCACAATGCAGTAGCATTTTCCCATTTCAAAATGATAAGTAAAGTCCGTCAGCGCCGGCCTGCCGTCGTAGCTGAACGTGACATGATCCAGATCCAGCATTGCTTCCCTCTTTTCTGTGTGATATGCGTAACTGCTGCAGGACAAACCGCAGCCAAAGCATATCTGTGTGATGTGCGCAACTGCTGCAGGACAAACCGCGGCCTCTAAAACACACGCTGTGATCTGCGCTCCTCTCCGTGTCAGAATACGAAGAAGCGACTGTTGCTACATCAGCGCCTGCGTATACACAAACCACGTGAGAATGACCGGCGCCAGCAGAAGATACAGGGCGTCTCTCCGTCCAAATTTTCTCTTCCGGCGGCTCCTGTATGTTCCCTCAAAGCATCGACAGGCCATCGCCTCTTCCGTTTGAACCTCCATCTGCTGCGCCTTGAGATAAGTCACGCCGAGGATTCCGCCGGTCCCCGCATGTTTCCAGTCATCCTTTCCGACCTTCCGCAGGCCGACCGCCTCGAGCACGCGCCCCATGAACCGCCCGAGAATCACGAGAAACCGGATCATTGTATCGAGCGTCATGATCAGAATCTGCGGGAAATGCATTTCCCCCATCGCCTCCGACATGTCCTTCCAGCTCACACTGTGATTCAGGAGCGCGAGAAGAAGCACCGACTCGAATACCTTCATCGTCACAGTGAGAAGCGTCCCCGGCTGACCAAGCAGAGCGGCAGGAAGCAGAATGAGAGCCGAGAAAAGAACCGGCAGCACCGTCTTTCCAAGCACATTCGCGATCTCGCGGGGCGCAAGAAATGCGACGCGAAGGAGCAGAACCACGATGACCGAGCCCGTGAAAACCGCATTTTTCGAGAGCGCGCACAGAAGTATCGTGAGAATTGCCACGCACAGGCGGAAAGCCGGATTCACGCGATTTTCCGCCTGTCTCCGCTTCTCCGGTTCGGTCAGCCGGCTGATCATCTTCATAATCTGCATGATCATTCAGCGGCACTGCTTTTCCGGGCGGGCACCGCAAGACTCAGGAGCTTAAACGCAATGATGAGAACAGCTGCGCCGATTGCCGCCGAAAAGATATAGCCGATCCACGATGGAATACCCGCCATCGAGTAGTCCGGAATCAGTGCTGAAAATGAGAATCCGTGCAGCATGCCGGACGGCGTGTAGCCTGCTCCTGTCTGAGCGATCTCATCCGCTCCCCACTCGCCCCACGCGGTTCCCTCCGCGAGGAGTCCGAGCGGAACCGCCGCGATGAGACACACGAAAAAAGCAATTAATTTCTTCGATGTGCGGGCAGGTTTTACAGTCACGTTCACACCATCTCCCGGACAAGGCTGCTTTCTGACCACCACTTTCTGTGTGTATCCTTTCGCCCGCAAGAGCCGCGCATCTGCGCCCGCCGCAAAGAGCTCCGGCTGTGCCTTCTCGAGGAACGAGAGCACCAGCACCGTGAAGACGACCTCGGCCGCACCGAACACGGTCAGATGGCCGATCAGCATCGCGGGGACCGACACAGAGAGCGGGTACGGACAATACATCGCATTTCCCGCAGAGTCACGGAACAGCATCGGCTGGATACCGAACTCGATGGCCGCGCAGAGTGCCGCCGCATTGATGCCAACATACGAGCCGATTCCGGCCGCGATCGTGCTGATCGTGTGTTTTCTTCCGGAATGCGCCTGGCCGCCTGCCGCAGGTCCAGATATTTTTCCATCCTGTGTCAACCCTTCGGAATGTGCCTGCCGTGCAATGTATGCGCCTGCCATCTTTCCACCCCTCGCGAAGGCTGCTCTTAAGCTTCTGCTGCGGAATTCTCCGCGTCCTGACAGTGCCCTCTCCACAAGGCGGTACACCGCGTATCCGACGAACGGCAGCACAAAAGCCATGTTGAAGCAGTTCGCACCGAAACTCAGGATGCCGCCGTCTCCAAAGAGAAATGCCTGCACGAGCAGCGCGATGCTGATCGATATACACGCCGCGTACGGCCCGAGCGCGACAGCGATCATCGTACCTCCGACCGCGTGACCAGTTGTACCTCCGGGAAGCGGGATATTGAACATCATCCCCAGAAATGAAAATGCCGCCCCGATACCAAGCATCGGCAGTTTCGCCGGTTCCAGTTCCTTCTTGATTTTCTTTACGGAGATGACCCAGACCGGGACCATCGCCGCGCCCATGACCGCACAGGTCTGCGGGCTCAGGTAATTATCCGGAATATGCATATGCCCGTTCCTCCTGTAATTCCAACATTTTGCCGAACAGTTTATTCAAAATGTTCGGTAACTGACACATTCATTATACTGTACGGATTGCATTTATGGAACCCCCTGCGCTTATATCCGCGCGCACATTGTTGTCAAAGAAGGCCAGCGGTTATGATATGGTCTATGCTGCGCTTATATCCGTGCGCACATTGTTGCTACGGATGCAGAGCAGTCCCGGACGAGCTGTGTGCTCACCAGGTCACAAAATGAAACATGGGCTTGCATTTTCTATTTAATTTGATACAATAAGATTTAGCAAAATTATTAAAGAATATTCCAGAAGCGGCAAAATGCGCCGTCTCTCAGAACATGTCAGAAGGAATACAATATGAGCATTTACGATTATTCCGTAACAACACCGAAAAATGAAGAGATTTCCCTCTCGCAGTACAAGGGCAGGGTCATGCTGATCGTCAATACGGCGACTGGCTGCGGCTTCACTCCGCAGTACAAGGATCTCGAATCGATCTACGAGAAGTACCACAATCAGGGCCTCGAACTCATCGACATCCCCTGCAACCAGTTTGCCGGTCAGACACCGGGCACCGATGAGGAAATCCACGAGTTCTGCACTCTGAAGTACAACACGCAGTTTCCGCAGATGAAGAAATCTGACGTCAACGGAGAGAATGAGCTTCCGCTCTACACCTACCTGAAGAGCCAGAAGGGCTTCGAGGGCTTCGGCAAAGGCCCGAAAGCCTTGATGATGAGCGCACTTCTCAAGAAGGTCGACAAGGATTACAAGAACAATCCGAACATCAAATGGAATTTCACGAAGTTCCTCGTTGACAGAGACGGCAATGTCGTTCGCCGCTTTGAGCCGACTGAGGATATGAAGCACGTTGATGAAGCAGTGAAGGAACTGCTGTAAAGCAAGAAAGGAGAGGCCTGCATCCTTGCAAGCAACAGACGAAACATGAACGCTGTCAGATATTATTCAAGATCAGGAAATACCAGACTCGTTGCAGACGCGATCGCGGACGCAATTCACGTGAAAGCTGTCTCTGTCGACCAGTCGGACGCACCGCTTTCAGAGAAGGCCGATGTGCTGTTCATCGGCGGCGCGCTCTACGCATATGGACTCGACAAACATCTGAAGACTTACCTTGCATCACTTGATCCGGCAAAAGTCGGCAAGGCTGTGATTTTCTCGACCTCATGGATCTCCCGCCACAGCATTGATCTGATCCGCAATGCGCTGGCAAGTAAAGGGATCGCGGTCGCGCCGGAGACATTTTATGTCAAGAACAAGGCAAATAAAGAGCAACTGCAGAAAGCGCGCGAGTTCGCGCTGAAGGAAGTCTGAATCGGCCGCCACGGCGCCGTGTCCGTGCACAGACTGATGCGGAAGTGCCGCACAATCCGCCGGTCCGAATAGGCCACGGCGCCGTGTCCGTATACGGACTGGTGCTGCTGTTGCGCCGGGCATATATGAAAAAGCCGCGGGAGATTAAAATCTCCCGCGGCTTTTATAGCGTAATGACACAACTTGTGTGCTACACGAATATTACTCGATGATCGTAGCGACACGGCCGGATCCGACTGTACGGCCACCCTCACGG
>ONSX01000164.1 GCA_900320615.1 uncultured Eubacteriales bacterium | reverse complement strand
AATTTCGCTCTGCGGCACGTGAAGCTCGCGCGCCACAAGCCGTCTCGTCAGCGTCCCGCAGGTCTGTCCCTGGCAGAGGCCCATGCCGCAGCGAAGGAATCTTCTCAGCTCCTCAATCGTTGTGATGCCTCCGTGAACAGCCTTTCTGATCTCGCCCTTCGTCACTTCCTCGCAGCGACAGACCAGAAGGTCATCGTCATCCTCCGGCACATAAGGGCCGATTTCCTTTAATTTCTCCTGAATATCCAGCATGTCCATCCCTCCTTATGCCTTGATGAAGAACCTTGCGCTGTCCTCAAACGCTGTCGGGACCTTCATGGTCACGAGATTCGTTCCGTCGTACGCCTTGCTCGTTCTCACGCGGGTAATTTCCGCCTCACAGATTCTCTGGCCGCTTCTTGAGAGCGCGCTGCCCTTGTCGCCGACCTCCGGGAGAGGCAGGAACTCGTACGGAATCGTGATCTCCGATGTGCCCTCGTCTTCATTTTTCTTCACAAGGAAGATGGCCTGACCGGAGCAGCTCGCGACGCACATGCCGCAGTCGATGCACTCACTTCCCTTCACAGAAATCGGAAGCGATGTGATGTTGTCGCCGATGGAAATGCAGCCCTTCCGGCACGCGGTCTGGCACGGATTGCACGGGATGTTCTGCGTACACTCGATAACCGGGTGGACCTTCGCCTCACAGCGGTAGCCCGGGAAGCGCTTGATCTCATCGTCCGCGATGTAGCCCTTCGTGAGCAGCGTCTCGGAGATATCGATGCCTTCCTCTGTCTTCTCGATCTTCTTGCCTCTGTTCTTCGGAGCAAACATGCCCTGGCGGAGCGCCTCGAGGGAGTGGTCAAGCTCCTCCTCGCGGCTGCTCTTCTCCTCGCCTGTCATGTAGCCTAAGTACTCCGCGATCGCCGCGCCGCTCATGCGGCCCTCGATCATCGCGGAGGATGCCTCCTCGATGCCCGCGACGTCGCCCGCCGCGTAGATGCCCGGGATCGATGTCGCGCCCGTCTCATCGCATTTCGGAATATAGCCGCCGCGTGTGTCCGCCATCTCGACGCCGTCCATCTTGAGGAGCTGGGCCATCGGGGAGAGGCCGACTGCCACGCAGATCGTGTCGACGTCGAAGTGCTTCTCTGTTCCCGGAATGAAGCGGAAGTGGTCGTCCACCTGGGCGATCGTGACACCTGTCACGCAGTCCGTGCCCTCAGCCTCCTTGATCGTGTGGGAGAGATAGAACGGAACGCCGCAGCGCGCGAGCTTCGACGCGTGCACGCCATAGCCACCGATCCGCGGGGCCGCGTCCGCGAGGGCGACGACCTTACATCCGGCCTGCATCAGCTGATAGGAGACGACAAGTCCGACATTGCCGGTACCGAGCATGAGAATTCTCTCACCCGGCTTTACGTGGTAGAGGTTCATCATGGTCTGCGCCGCGCCGGCTCCGATGACGCCCGGAAGCGTCCAGCCGCGGAAGTTAACCATATTTTCGGCAGCGCCTGTCGCCACGAGGATCGCATCGCCCTTGTAGTGATCTTCTCCTCTGCTTCCTTCAGAAGGTCCTCGCCGATGCGGAAGCCGCGGATCTTCGCCTTGTGCTCCTTCGAGCCGAAGAATTTATGGATCTGCTTGAACAGCTGGCCGCCGGGTCTTGCATTTTCATCGAAGACAGTGGCCTTCACGCCGTGAGAGGCCGCCTCAATCGCTGCTGAAAGTCCGGCAGGGCCGGCGCCGATAACAATCAGTTCTTTTCTTTCTACCTTCATACCGAGGCACCTCCCTTTCCCTTCTTTGCGGCTCCGAAATCAGGATCCGCCGTTGCTCCGTACTGTGTCTGTACCTTCATGCCCTCACGAAGAGGTGTGATGCAGGTGCGGACATTCGGCTGTCCGTCGACGACCATGACACAGTCTGTACAGCGCCCGATCGCACAGAAGACGCCGCGCGGCTCATGGCGCTTTGCCGTATAGCGGTGGATCATGATGCCGTTCACGCGGAGGGCCATTGCAATCGGCTCGCCCTCATAGCCCTGCAGCTTCTTTCCATCATAGTAAAAATCAACCAGCTTGCCGGCCGGGCTTGCGCCCAGGATCGGATGATTTTTGATACGTTCCATAATAACCCTCCTCACAGAAGCAGAAAATGAAGTGCGCTCTTTATTTCCAGATGCCGCGCTCCTTGCGGATCTTGTAATACATGCTGTTTTCCATCGCGAGCACCTTCTCCATCGGAACCGGCTTGAATACCGGGATCTTCATTTTGTAATGGATCCAGAACAGCGAGTAGATGAAAAGGATCAGAAGAATGATGCCCGTCACGCCGAGGATCTGTGCGCGCTCCACCGGATCAGTCGAGATGTTGACGATCATGTAGACAGTTCCGGCGATGCCAATCAGCGGAAGAACCGGTCCG
>ONSX01000065.1 GCA_900320615.1 uncultured Eubacteriales bacterium | reverse complement strand
CTGTCCTGGTACTTCCGGTATGTGCTGCCGGCGCTCGTCGGGTTCCTCGCGGTGTATGGAATCGTGACGTACTTTATGTAAAAATACAGCACCCCTCGGAAAATGATGAAGGCCGGACGGAGAGATTGCTCACCGGACGGCTTCATCAGTTTCCGAGGAGCGGACAAGCAGCGAAGCCGCTCTGTCCGCCCACAGCGAGGCACGCAAAGCGTTCCGAGCCTGAGGGTGCCGGTATGACCTTTTGATATGAGGGATGGAGATTTTATGAAATCTGAGATACAGCGAAGTGAGGCCGGCCCCGTGGGGACCGGCCGTTGTGAAACCGAGATGAAGTCTGTGACTGGGGCTGAGTCTGTGCCGGGATCTTCCGGACCGCAGGCCGATATGTCCGGAATGGCTAAGCCGCAAACCGGCATGTCCGAGAAGGAGAAGAAGCGGCGCCTCCTCCGGCGGAAGAAGACCGCGGCGAAGGAGAAGACTGAGGAGAAGCTGCTCAGGTTTTCATTTGTCTGCAGTCTGCTCTTTACGATCACGGAGGTCATCGCGGCGCTCTTCCTGCACTCGTACTCCGTCATGATGGACGGCGTCTTCGACCTCGCTGATCTTGTCCTCATGGGACCGTTCCTCGTGCTGGTTCCGCTGCTCTACAAGCCGGTCACGGAGAAGCATCCGTACGGCTACTCTCAGGTGGAGTCTGTCTTTCTGATCATCAAATACGGCATTCTTCTGCTCGTGACGATTGTCATGATTGCCGAAAATATCCATGTCATTATGGAGGGCGGCCACCATGTCGACGCGGGGAGCATTGCCATTTACGAGATCGTGATTGGCGCTCTGTGCCTGCTCGTCCTCCTGATCCTCATAAAAATGAGTAAAAAATACAATTCTCCGACGATTACGGCGGAGATTTTTCTGTGGAAGGAGGATGTCGTCGGAAGCATGGGCGTCGGCGTCGCGTTCCTCGCGCAGGAGCTGTTCGGAAATACATTTCTCGCGCCGGTTGCGCCGTACATGGACTCCGCGGTCGCGATTGTGCTCGCCGCGACGCTCCTCCGCGAGCCGATTGAGTCTATTTACCACGGCTTCCGCAACCTCATGCTGTTCGCGCCGGACGAGGAGACGATGAACCATCTGCGCGCGTGCGTCGATGAGAGCCTGGAGAATTATCCGTACAGCTGTTCATTTCTCGATGTGATCCAGACCGGCAGGAAGGTATGGATTGAGGTGTATCTCACGGCGGATGTGCAGACGAGCCTCATCAATGTGCGCGACTGGGCGGCAATCCGCAGGAAGCTCTGGCAGAAGCTCGAGGGCGAGTTCGATCAGATTTATATCGAGCTGATCCCGGACATGCCGGAGGAGCCGGTGTGAGAAAAAGAATGTGCCTGATATCACCTGATATTCGCGGCCACATGCGATTTCGGGTGGCGTGAGATTTGATACCGCCTGAATGGGTGTATAATAAATTAATCAACGAAAAAGAAATGGAGGGCTTGTGATGTCTATTCTGATTGCGGATACGACGAGGGAGGAGCGCGAGAAGATTGTCGAGGATTCGGTCGGCAATATTTCTGCGCTGTGCGATGGCTGCAGCGCCGGCATTCTGGACATGTACCAGGCGTACATTGACGGAAAGAAGGAGCTGCGGGAGGTCAACATGGAATTCCGCGCGAATTTCATTTCCGGAGAAGAGGGTCCGGAGCAGACTTCGGGCTGCGAATATTATTAATGCATGCACTCGCTCAATCTGTATCTTCTGACCCGGGTGACGGACCCGGAGCTGTTTTCGCTCTACGAGCGGCAGCTTTCGGCCCGGGAAAATGAACGACGCACGGGTCCGCGTGAGCAGGAGTCTCTGCGCCTTCTTGTCTCTGCGCTTCTTGCGTGCCAGAGCCGGGAGAAGCCGCTTTCGCTGCGGGACCTCGACGGATTCTATTTTTCTTATACGATCCGGCACATCAGCAAGGAATTCGATCTGCTGAAGCTGGCTGCTGACCGGAGCGCGATTCTCAACATTGAACTGAAGAGTGAGGACATCGGGCGGGAGCGCATACGCGCGCAGCTCCTGCAGAACCGGTACTATCTCGGCCATATCTCAGGGAGGATACGGTCTTTTTCGTATGTCTCGGCGACGGATACGCTCTATGAGCTGAATGCGCACGATTATCTCGTGCAGGCTCCGATGAGCGCGCTTTTTGATGCGGTTCGTGATCCCGCGCTGAGGACGTACATCGAGACAGGCATTGACGCGTGCTTCGACACGGCCGGGTATCTCATTTCCCCTGTCAGTACACCGGAGCGGTTTCTGCGCGGCGAATATTTTCTGACGAACCAGCAGGAGGAGTTCCGGAAGAAAATTCTGGCGGACATCCGCGGCGGGAAGCGGCCGTACTACGCGGCTGTCTGCGGAAGCGCCGGCACGGGGAAGACGCTGATGCTGTATGACCTGGCGGTGGAGCTCTCAAAGAAGAAGCTTGTACTGCTGATTCACTGCGGGCCACTGTGCGAGGGTCACCGGATGATCGATCAGCGGCTGAAGCACGTTCACATCGTGACGCCGGAGTGGATTCGGGACTCGAAAAAAGTGAGCAGCGGGGACGAAGCTGAGAAATATGACGTCGTCATGATTGATGAGACGGGACGTCTTGCGCTTGAGAAAATGAAGGCCCTGGAGGAGTATATCGGAAGGATCGGGGCGGTGTGCATTTTCTCGTTTGACGCGGAGCGGCTTAAGTTTGCGGATGCGGATGCCTGCGGCCTGTATCTTGATCTGGTGCGGCGGGCGGACCGGATCTGCGAGCTGTCGGGAAATATCCGGATCAATAAGAGCCTGGCTTCATTTCGAAGATATCTGTTCAACCGGAATGACGCGCCGGCAGACAGGAGCTTTCCGGATGTGGAGCTGTATTTTGCGCACGGGGCGCGTGAGCTGAGGCGCCTTGCTGCATACTGCAGGGGACGCGGGTACCGGATCATCGACTGGCGTTCTTATGAAAATGAAAAAACGGAGTCGGATGGACAAAGCGGTCTGCCTGGGGAATGCACGGGAGCGGATGAGCGCAGCGGGCTTTCTGAAGAGTGTGCGGGGACGAATGAGCGCAGCGGTCTTTCCGAAAAGGACGCGGAGTCGGACAATGAACGTGCGTCCTGCCTTATGCCGGAGGACCTTATCGAACTGGAATAATGCCAAAAAGGCCAGGAAACCCGCTTAAACAGTGGGTTTCCTGGCCTTTTCATTTTGCCCTTTGGACGCATTTTGAACGCATGACTCGAATTTACTATACACTTATATAATTGAAAAAATAGAATTTGAAAAATATATAAGTGTATATCATACTTGGCGAGGTATGCTTTAGGCGGGGTGGCTGCATTCTGGAGCAAAAAACATTAACATTCCACCTTGTGAAGCGTCTCAATAGTTGTTGGTTTCCTTCCCTTGTTACCACTCTTCCATCTCAATTCCGCTTCCGAAGGTCATCTCCAGAAGCTCATCGGCGATGTTCGGGCTCTGCACCCGCATGATGTTGTCTTCTATGTCTTCTTTGGCCAGGAGATTGACGCTGCCGTACCAGACGATTTCGCGGTCGATGACGGCGAAGTGCTCGCAGGTCTCCTCCACAAGCTCCATGTGAAAGCCCGCACCGCGCAGGCGGTCCATGAGGTACATGCGGGCCTCGCTGCTGCCCATCATGTACTGGTCGGGCTCCCAAGTGACGATGGTGACTTTGACACCAGCTTCCTGGCGGGGCTTCATCTCTTCGATGAGACGGTTGACTTTGGTGCTTGTGAGGCGCGGGCTGGAAATGACCACGTCTTTCTTGGCTTCTTTTAAGTCCTCCCAGAAGACAGGAGAATAATTCTCGATATCGAAAATGGCATTTGCCGTCTGCTTCTGCGGTGTAAGGCCAGCGCAAATGCTGTACCCGATCTGCTTGTAGGCCTTAAGGCGCTTTCCGTACATGCGGTCAAACATGGGGATGTGGCTGTCGACATAGTCGTAAACAATGACATTTTTCTTGCCTGGGAAATCGCGATTGAGGCGGCCGGCGTACTGCTCGACCACATTTCTTCCGGAGACCGGCGTCGCCATGATGAGGGTATCGAGCCGCGGAAAATCAAAACCCTCGCCGATAAGCTGGCCCGTCGCTACAAGAACGAGCAGCTCTTTGGCATCTGCATTTTCCAGCTCCGCTTTCACCCTCTGCTGTTCTTTCTTCGAGTTCCCGCCCAGCATAAGCACTACATTATTACAGAACTCTTCAATCATTGAAGCGAGTCTTCTCGCGTGGTCGGTGTACTTGGTGAGGACAACGGGAGTACGGCCATTTTCCACACAGGTCTTCACGTCTGCAACAATCTGCCCATCGCGCATCGGGTTGCTGCGGATGAGCTCGTAGGCCTCGTTGGGATGCATTTTCCCATCTTCCAAATGAGGTGCAACGGTTCTCGTAAAACGCGGGTAAACCAGATGGTCGATGCCCTGCTCCTCCGCCCGATCCTTGGCCGTGTAGCGGTAGCGGATCGGTCCGAGCAGAAAATAGTTGATCTTCTCCTTGCCATCGCCCCGCATCGGTGTCGCTGTCACGCCGCAGACGTAGCGCGCCTTGGCCCGGAGCAGAATGTTCTGGATCGTTTCGGAGGCGGCATGATGGCACTCGTCCAGAATGATCTGGCCGTACTTCTCGAGCATCGGATGGAAGGCACCTTTTCTGTACATGGAGCCGACCATGGCGATGTCGACGATGCCGGTCAGCGAGTCGTGCTGATTCTGGAGGAGCCCGATGACACTCTTCCGCCGACGAGTCCGACCGCTTTTGGTCTGGTACTCCGGCGGCTCCTCGTCGATGATGAGGAACTTCTCGATCGCCCGCTGCCACTGCTCGATGAGCGACGAGGACTCGAGCAGAATCAGCGTGTTCACTTTGCGCTCGGCGATGATATTGCAGCAGCACACCGTCTTGCCAAATGCCGTCGCGGCGCTCAGGATGCCGGTCTCGTGCTTCAGCATTTCCCCCACTGCGTCCCGCTGCGACGGCCTTAGCTCTCCGGTAAATGTCACCTTGATTTCCCGCCCCTTGTACCTCTCATCTTTTATGGAGAATGGAATTTTCGCGCTTGTCAGATGTTCTTCAAGAGTCTCCTGGAGCCCTCTCGGGATGCAAATGTATCCTCCTTCATCCCTTCCCTAGGTAAATGTATCTTGACTCTTTGTAGTTGGAAAATCCGATCGCCTGATTCTTATAAAATTCCGGGTTGCTGAAGGCCGCAAGACGCCGGACCTGATTCTGGATCCTTGGCTGCAGGTTTTTTGAATTGATATAGACCATGTTCGAGAGGTCGATCTCTGCATTCCCATTTACATCGGCAGCTTCAAACTGGTCCCGCCTCTCCCATGGCTTTGTCGGGTCATTTTCATCAAAATGATCCGGGTCAGATGCATTCCAGTCTCTGATGTAATTTTCTATGAGCTCCGGCGGAATCATCTCCGTGTTCCACAGAGCTTTCAGCTGATCGGGATAGGCGTTCCAGTTCTCGTCGATAAAGGCGCTGTTGCCCAGTGTCAAGGCCTTTCCCTGCAGCGGGAGGGCGATGACGTTGCCGAGGCCCCCTTCGGGGAGCACGTCCTGGTTGGGCAGCATGCGGTCAAAATAGCGAAAGGATTTGAGATTGACGGCTTCCGCTCCCTTGTTGAGAAGCGCAAAGCCAAACTGACGGGCAGTCTTGGCGAGAATGGGCTTGCTGAAGAAGACCCATAGATGTGCACCTCTGCCAGAGCGGGACCGCTCGACCAGATAATCGATTTTCAAGAGGCGGCAGATCTCTCGGAGGGAATCCACTTCTTCCTTCCATTTTTCATCCTGATTGGCATAGTCGTCTTGGGCTGTTCCCCCTGCATGATCATCGAAATCAAAGACGAGGAATCGGCAATAATTTCCCGGGAGCATGGGATAGATGGCGAGGACATCATTTCCGCGTGGGTCCTGCCCCTTGAGGTGGGCAAGTACGACTTCTTTTGTGATGGGCTTGTACGCTTTGTACTCGCAATCTCTGCATTGAACTTTGTCCTGAAGGCGCTTGTGGCATCCATTGGACCAGAAGTTCGCGCACTGTGTATAGTAGCCCGTCTTTCCTGTCTTCCAATTGGTGTAACGCAGCTCATAGACGTCCTGCCTTCCCCAGAACCTCTTGTAGAAATGGGCAGGTGTGTCGTCCTCGATAACAAGTGGCTTAATTCTCGCCCCCTGATTTGGGTCATACTTCTCGGGAGCTGCGCCACAGGCCTTCTGAAGGTATTTCTCATATTCTATGCCTCTTTCGTGAAGGAGCTCTTTCAAGATCTGATTTTCCCGCTCAAGGTAGATTACCTTCTTTAGCAGAATCTGCTGTGCCTCATTGCCCTCATCCATATACGCACCTCACTTTATGCTTTTAGCTGCGTTTGAACAACCAGTTTCCTGTTCCTACTATAACACAACTGCAGATCCATATACGAAAATTTGAGAAATATACAGAAGCATGAGATACAGTTCACGGGTGCGTCTGTCTTCCGGCAGAAACAGATCCTCATCGACTCAGTGCTTCGTTTGTGAAGAATTTGTGAACTTTTTGAGCCTTATTGCGTATTTTCAGTGGATCCCTTAAGCTATTTATAGTAGTAAATGTAATTGCGGATAAATAAGGGAAGAATTAGCTATGCTGAGTCAACTTTTCTATTTTGATCGAAAAATATTGTCAACACTATATGAATATCTTCATGTGAAGATAGAATCCCTTCCGGATACACAAGCCAGAGAGGAGATGCGCAGGAGCATAGAACGGCTTGAGTTTGCGAGACAGGGCGGAGAAAATAATTTTGATCAAAACGAGTTAGACCAGATAAAATCTTATGATGGAGTATACGAAGATCCGATTCTTGAAGAGATTCTCTCGAAGCAATATACAAACCTGTATGAACTACTGATGGAGTGGATAAAGGGGACCCTGACACCAAGGATGTATTCGGTAGCGGGCAACCCTATTGAAGAAATAAAATGTCTGGCTCGTCTAATGTACATTTTGAATTATAAGGTAGAATTAGAGGAATCCAGCTATCCAACTATACCAAATGTCTTTTATGCCGGCACAGAAAAGACATATATTCTTGAGAAGCGACCATACAAGTATATTTTTTCTGAAGAAGAGTATTGGGGTATCTGGAAACGCCTTTTTGGTGTGCCTTTGGAAGTTAAAGGTTTGAGTTTAAGCGGGGCTCGTAGGCTCGCGGAGCAATTACAGGAAAAGTGCCCTGAATTTTATTCGAAGGAGATCCTTTTGATCGCTGAGTTGGCTTTGACCATAGGGTATCGGAAAAAGCAACGAGACGGAAAAGTAAGCGATTTGTTTAACTACCTTTTGAAACGTGTCAGTGGAACTGGTAATGAAGGCACATTTCATTCATTAGCGCGTCTTGGGAGTGCGATCGATGAGATTTTTCAGACAAAGGGGAGGCGGCATATATCCGTAAAGAACGTTATAGAATATGTTTGCTTTTCAAATATGGCAATTCTTGTTCACTTTGAAGCGCAATTATTCTGTCCGCTTATTATGAGGCAGCTGCAAAAACCTTATAATATTCTCCTTGTTGATCCGGGCCCTGAATTGGTTGAAAGCCTTTCAAAAAAGCTGAAGGGACCAGATTATGGGCATACCAGTAACATATATTTTTGCTTTTCGGATGTTATTATTGCACAATTATATAGAGAAGATTATCGTCTGCTAAAAATATTTTGTATCCGAAAAGTAAATGATGGGATTGATTTTGAGCGAGTAGGGAAATTCCCTGAAGAACTTAAAGAAAGTCATATTAAAAACCACACGATGCAAAGGATGGTTTTCTTTGGAAGAAGATCAAATGAAAAGATTCTGATACCGGCATTAGATACGTTTTGTGATTTAATGGATCCAAATGAAAACGAAGTCACATTGTTCACTCCCTCTGCATGGGGTAGCAGAAAGGAATTCCGAGAGAAAATATATGAGGCATTTGACCGATATGACGTGGCTTTGATTGATAATGAAATTTCAGGTACGGATAGAGCAGAAGATCTTTCTGATAATACAGAACGAGTCTGCGAAAATGGCTACGGCATGACTTCGACCCCGACTACAAGTAACTACAGAAAATATGAATTGGTATCCCTTATAAAGAATGGAGCTGACTGGAAGAAATGCCATGGAGAGGATGACGTCCGCTCCCACGAGGTAAGAATACGGAATCTCTTCTTCTATTCTAATGATGTGCCAAGCAGTTCTTTAAAACAGGGTGTGCTTGTTCCAGAGCCTTTTTACGTAAGAGCAGACAAAAAGTGTCTCCTGGAGAAGGATCAGGCCGGATATTTGACCTTTAGACGACTTTTCATAGAGTATCACCCAAAACCAGTAACTAAAAAAGAAAGGAACACATACGAGGCTCACATTACCAGTGAAATCACTATCTGGTATAGTTGGTCCAATGGGCGTGGGAGATGGAGCTACTATGATCTTCCCACTTCTGAGCAAGGACGGGAAGGCCTGACCAGAGGAGAAAGGTTATGGGGACCGAAGCCATTTACCAGAAAAGATACTGTCGGGATAGAAGCATATTTTGAAGACAGTATCCTTCGCAGTACAGGCGAATCCAACAGCAATATAAAGAAGATTATTGCGGATAATGGTTACGTCTGTATAATGGTGTAAATTGAAAAATTAAAAAGAGCCAAGTGCTCATCTCTTAGGTATAATGAAAATCGACCAAAATCAACATAATACC
>ONSX01000063.1 GCA_900320615.1 uncultured Eubacteriales bacterium | reverse complement strand
GGCTTCATTGGATGAAATCTCTAACAAAATGGTCCTCCTTTTATCTGCCTCGGTGTGGCCGATATGTTTATGCGTAAAATCATTACACCATATTACTTTAACTATAAATAATCAGCTCTGTTTTATCAAGTTTAAATTTCATTTTTTTTGAAAACGATATTTTTCTGGGTCCCGTCATATTGCTCCAGATGAAGAGTCCCGGAGTAATCGTCCCGCTCAAGAATCGGCAGAATATCCGCAAGTTTTGCAAGTCTTAAGTCGATATGACTTCCGTCACCGAGCTTCACCGACACGTCCCCGTAGGTGAGCGTAAGCGCCCCATCCTTCGAGAAGGCGGCGCTGTCCGGGGTATCAAGTCCCTGATCGATCCGTTCTCTGAGACTGCTCAACATGGTAAGCTTTTTCTTCAGGCGGGCGCAAGGCAGCTTCTCCCCTATCACAATCTCAGCATTCGGATCCAGTCCTGTCACGTACGGAATTCCGTCTCCGCCCTTCAGCGTGCTGCTCCTCGCCTGCATAATCCCGCCGCCATCGAAGTACCAGTATGTCCCGTTGTCCCTTAGAACTCCAACCAGTCTTTTTTCCACAACGGTGACCGTCACCGAGCTCACGGACGTGATGCGCACCTTGAATGAGGAAATGAACCCCTCATCAGGGAAGGTTCGCCCGTTATTCATCAACGCGGTGAGCAGCGTATTATCTTCTGCCGGACACTGCCGCACCAGAGTAAGCACCTCATCCGATGTGTTGTGGACATTGCCCTCGACCTTCACCTGCTTCAGTTGAAAGACGAGCGCGAGAGATACAATCGTTGCCGTAAGAAAAAGCAGAATGTCAAGAAAGATGCGCAGTCCTCTTCGTCTCCGCCTCTTCCTCTTCCGGCTCTTTGCGGATATCTCAGATTTCCGTTCTGACATATTCCTTGAACTTATCGCCTCTCACCTCATAATTCGGGAACTCGCCCCAAGACGCGCACGCAGGGGAAAGAAGAACAGCGTCTCCCGCCTCGGCGTGATCTCTGCAGTAATCCATCGCCTCGTGCATCGTATTCTTCATGACGATATCCCTCTCAGGGAAGCCGCATGCAAGGGCCGCCGCCCGGATATTGTCCTTCGTTGCTCCTTCAAGGACAAGCTTCTTGACCTTTCCGCCGAAGGAACGGATCCATCCTCTGTAATCAGAACCCTTGTCGTATCCTCCTGCGATCAGGAACGTCGGGCGCTTCATCGCCTGAATTCCCTTGATCGCCGCGTCCGGGTTCGTGCCCTTCGAATCATTATACCATGTGACACCATTCTTCTCGTCGACATACTCGATTCTGTGCGCGACCGGTTTGAAATGACGGCAGACATCGGCAATTGTCCGGATATCGACGCCGGCGGAATATGCCATGGCTACGGCGGCCATCACATTTTCGTAATTATGTGTGCCGATCAGAACCAGGTCATTGACGTTGACAATATCCGCGTGAACGCCATCCCGGTTCAGAACGATCTCGTCGCCGTCGAGGTAAATTCCGTCATCAAGCTTTGTCTTCGAGGAAAACCAGAAGACGCGGGCCGGACATTTTTCTGCGAAGTCCCGGAGCACCGGATCCTCATAATTGAGCACGCATGTGTCCTTCTTCGTCTGGTTCTTTGTTATCAGCTCCTTCACGCGGATATACTCCGCCATCGTGTGATGACGGTTCATATGATCCTCCGTGATATTCAGGATCGCGGATACCTGCGGATGGAACGTATGAATCGTCTCAAGCTGGAAGCTCGAGATTTCTGCGACAACGGTTGACTTTTCTGTTGTCTTCAGAGCCGCCCCTGTGTAGGCATTTCCGATATTGCCTACGACAAATACCTCCGGAACAGCGGCCTTCATAATCTCACCGAGCAGAGAGGTCGTTGTCGTCTTCCCGTTCGTTCCCGTGATAGCGAGAACCCGTCCCCTTCCGACCTGATAGGCAAGCTCAACCTCTCCCCAGATGGGAACACCTGCCGCGCGGATCCGCTCCACATTCGGGATATCCGTCGGCACACCCGGGCTGAGGACCGCGAGATCAAGAGATGCGATCAGGTCATTCGTCAGCTCTCCCGTCACTGCTTCCGTCTTCTCCGGCTCGGCAACCCTGGAGAGCAGCTCCTCAGGTGTCACGCCGGTCTTCTCGTCAAAGAGAACCGGCACCGCGCCTGTCTCTACGAGCAGATTGGCTGCTCCGATGCCGCTCTTTCCAGCACCGTATACAAGTACCTTTTTTCCTGTGAAGTCCATATTTTTCCTCCGTCTCAGAATCATTCTCTTCCCGATATCACATAAGAATGCACCGGACATTATATACGTTTCAACCGGCACTTTAAAGCCCCAGGAGCCCCACCAGTACCATCAGCGTCGTAATGACAGTGAAAACAGCAACAATTCTAGTCTCCGACCAACCGCATTTCTCAAAATGGTGATGAATCGGGGTCATTTTAAAAATTCTCTTGCCATGTGTCAGTTTGAAATAAGTGACCTGCATCATGACCGACACAATCTCGATCAGATAGATCAGTCCAACGATCGGAATAAACAGCGGCATATTGAGAATATACGCCATGGATGCGACAAAGCCTCCGAGAGCCAGCGATCCTGTATCGCCCATGAAGACCTTCGCCGGATATGCATTGTAGAGCAGAAAGCCCATCAGCGCACCTGCGACCGCTGCCGGGAACGGGGCGACGCCCGCCTTCAGGACCAGGGACGCAATCACAAAGAACACCGCCACCACGATAGTGACCGAGCTGGCAAGACCGTCGAGGCCGTCCGTGAAATTCACGGCATTGACTGTACCGAGCACGACGATGAAAAACAGCGGGTAAGCCCAGAAGCCGATACTGACCATTTTCCCTGATGTGAACGGAATCATGAGATCCATCGAAACCTTGTGAACCTTCGTCATGAAGAGAAGAAACACAATCGTCACAACGATCTCAAGCAGCAACTTCTGCCAGTCGATCAGCCCGTCTGAATTCCGCTTGACGACCTTCAGATAATCATCAATAAATCCGATCAGTCCGAACGCAAGCGTCAGGAAGAGAACTGGACCGATCTTCGGAAACCGGACCACGAAGACAAGAGACGCAACCGTAATCGCCACCAGGATCATGACGCCTCCCATCGTCGGCGTCCCTGCCTTCTTCAGATGAGATTCAACTCCGTATGTTCTCTCTGTCTGGCTGAATTTCAGGTTGCGCAAAACCGGAATCACGAACGGTCCCATGACCGCCACAATTGCAAATGCGATAAACACCGGCGCTATCGCGGATATCTCCACCATCTCTTCTCCTCTCATTTCCCGCATGCGGGCCGAGCCCGCAGATACTGTTTTTTCCCTGCTCCTGCGAGGGAAGACAGGGAACCCCGCGGAAGATTACAAATCCAACTCCGCGTACAGCTGGTATTATACACGATCACAGGGCTGAATGGAACCGTCTCAGTCGTCTGTGTTGTCGAGCCCGGCCTCTTCATTTGTATAGCCATCAGTCTCCTCCGTGTTGCCACCGGCCGTATCAGATGCATCCTCGGTTCCGGACACTTCCGGAACATTCGTGTCGGCCGCCTCGTCAACGTCCTGTTCTCCCGTCGGATTCGTATAATCAAACTGAAGATATGGATTATCCGGATCAGATGCCTCATCCGGAGAAATTCCCATGTACGGAAGGATCTGCTGCAGAATATCGCGGCCGATCCACTGCGGATAGCGGTTGTCCGCCTGTGCCTCCACATTCGGCTCGTCAACCACGACGTAAATGATGACCTGTGGATTATTATAAGGTACAAATCCGATGTAGGAATCGAGATATTTTCCATTGCCTCTCGGAATGGTCTGCGCCGTTCCCGTCTTGCCGCCCATCGAGTAGCCGTCGACTTTCGCATAGACCGAAGTTCCCTCGTCGGCGGATTTCTTCATGTATGATCTGACAAGATCCGAGACATCCTTTGAAATAATCTCTTTCTGCACAACAGTACCATATGTCTTCTCGACAGAGCCGTCACTGTTCAAAATCCGGCTCATGAGATGCGGTTTGACCAGACTGCCGCCATTAATAACCGCACTGACCGCCGTGATCTCCTGGATCATTGTGCAGGTGAAGCCCTGCCCGAAAGAATTGACTGCAAGATCAAGAGCACTCATTTTATCAGAGCTGTTGACGATGCCGGACGCCTCTCCCGAGAGATCGATTCCCGTCCTCGAGCCGAAGCCGAACATCTGCTGATACTGACTGAACTCGCCGATTCCCATGAGCGACGCGACCTGCATGAGACCATCGTTGCACGAATTTTTGATCAGATCTCCGACCGTCTCCTGCCCGTGTCCGTCCGGATCCGAGCACTTGATTCTCGTCCCCAGTACGTCCTCACCTCCGTCGCAGTAGAAGGTCTCATTTCCCGTGAGCGTGCCATCCTGCAGAGCCGATGATATCACGACAGGCTTGTAGACTGAGCCCGGCTCATACGAATCGGAAATGCAGAAATTTCTCCAGATTGACTCGAGCGCCTCCGTCTTCTGATTATCGCTCATCGCAGCAACCTGCTCGTCTGTATACTGCGTGGAAATCGCACTTGACGGATCATTCAGATCGTACGGGTCCGATGACGCCATCGCGAGCACATCCCCGGTGTTCGGGTCCATGACGACGATGCCGATATTCTTCGCGCCGCGTCCGCTGTAGTACGGACCGTTTGCATAAGTCTCATTGAAGGATGCGATCGTGTTCTCAACCGCCTTCTGGATATTGGCATCCAGCGTCAGCTGCACCGTCTTCCCATCAACCGGAGCGGCAATTGTCTGGTCGAGCTGTGTGTCGGATCCATAATAGGCGTATTTTCTGCCGGCAATGCCGTTGAGCGCGTTGTTATAATAACTCTCGATTCCCCAGTCGGCCCTGTCTGTGTCGTAGACGAAGCCGAGCACATCACACGCAAGAGAACCGAGTGGATATTTTCGGACATATTTCTCCTCAAACCAGACGCCCCGAATGTCACTGGCACGCGTCGCTTTTTCCTCATCGGACAGTGACGAATCATCTGTTCCACTCACATACGCGTCCCAGGCCTGCTTCTGCCTGATCGTGATCGTACTTCCGCCGAGAAGCACCTGATATCGGGAGTTCCTCGTCGCATCACCCGTCAGCAGCGCATCAACTGTCGATGTGTCGACACCAAATACATCAAAGAGGGCCTTCTCCGTCGGCTCCTTGTAGGATGAATCTGAATTGACGGCATAGCAGTCCAGAATCACTCTGTACTGCTTGACAGATGTCGCCAGTGTCGTTCCGCTACTGTCAAGAATATCACCCCGCTTACAGGCGATGGACACCGACTGATACTGGGACTGATTGTTGGCAAGCACCTGCTTTGTATACGCTCCGCCGTGGGTCAGGTTAATGCCCGCCATTCTGATCAGAAGCACAATTAAAGCTGCCACGACCATAAGAAACAGTCCTGTCAGCTTTCTTCTACTAATCCCGCTCAGTTTTTTTCTGAATACACTTCTTCTCCGGCGTCCGGAGACTCTTCTCTTTCCGTTCTTCTTTCCACTCTCGTTTGCTGTCAAATGTAAACTCCTGAAAAATACGGTCTTCCTCCCCGAGCGCTTCAGGAAGGAACGTCCCTGTATTGTCTGACCTCACTGGAATCTGAATTATTATTATACCACACAATCTGATCTTCTGTCGCGAAACTCATGCCAAGTTTAAGGATTGCGGCATTTCTCACATAATCCCAGTCAATACTGTTGTTTACATTTTCAAGCAGCGCATCGTTCTCACTGCGTAGCGTGGAAAGCTCGCTCTCGAGCGCCTCATTTTCCTTCGTCTGTGAAGTGACAGTCTCCTTCATGCGCAGATAGGAGATACACATGCCAACTGTAATAAGTGTTACAGCGCTGAAAAAAAGCACGAAGACAAGATTCAGAGAAGCCGCCCTGCGCCGGTTCCTTCTGACCGCGCGGCTTGCCTGTCCCTCCGCCGACGATATCCCTGCATTCCGTACGGCTGTTCCGGCATAACCCGCTGCGGGCTCCTCTTCTGACCCTGCAGCTTTTGGAAGTCTCTCCCTCCCGGAGGCCCTCCGCCTCCGGGAGACCTTTTTTTCTGCGTCCGCCTTCAAGGCTTCCGCTCCGCTCACAGGATATCGCACACCCCTGAAATCCGCTCTCTTATTTACCCTTCTTGTGGATGTCCTGCCGCGTTCGGCCATTTATGTCACCAGAACCTTTCGTTCAAAGATCCTCAGCTTTGCGCTCTTTGATCGCGAATTGAGAGTCATCTCCTGCGCAGACGGCAGGATCGGCTTTCTCGTCACGACCCGTCCCTTCGGCTTCTTGCCACAGACACAGACCGGAAATTCCGGCGGGCACGTGCAAGGATGCTCATTTCTCCGGAACGCACTCTTGACGATGCGGTCCTCAAGAGAATGAAATGTAATAATGGCAAGTCTTCCGCCGTCGTCCAGAAGATCAATCATGCTGTCAATTGAATCCTTCAGGGCGGTCAGCTCTCCGTTCAGCTCGATACGGATTGCCTGAAATGTTCTCTTGGCAGGATGTCCTCCCGTCTTCTGGAACTTCATCGGAATCGACGCGCGGATGATCTCAACTAACTCCCCAGTCGTCTCGATCGGTTTCTCCGCGCGCCGCGCTGCGATATGCTTCGCGATATTCTGCGCGAAGCGCTCCTCCCCATAGTCGCGGATGATCCGGAACAGCTCGTGCTCACTCGCCCCGTTGATGAGGTCTGCCGCGGTCCTCGGCTCCGTCTGATCCATTCTCATGTCAAGCGGAGCGTCCGTCATGTACGAGAACCCCCTATCCGCCGTATCCAGCTGATACGAGGAGACGCCCAGATCCAGCACAATTCCATCGACACGGCTGATTCCCAGATTCTTAAGGATCTCCGGCATCTGACTGTAATTTCCGTGCACTCGCGTGACAATCTCCCCAAAGTCACGCAGCCGCTCCCCAGCAGCCTTCAGTGCCTCTTCATCCCTGTCGATGCCGATCAACCTTCCGTCTCCGGCAAGTCTCTTGGCGATTTCCAGTGAGTGACCGCCTCCGCCGAGCGTTCCGTCGACATAAATGCCGCCCGGTCGTATCCGGAGGCCGTCAACCGTCTCCTTCAGCAATACCGATGTGTGTCTGAATTCCATGTGTGCTCTCCCCTGACCCGTGCGGATTTCATCAGGCCCCGCAGCGTCTGCCGCTCCCCAGCAGATGCTGCGCGATCGGCCATTCCGGTCCGCGCGCTCCCCGATCAGCCAAGCTGTTTCATTTTCTCGAGCATCCCGCTCATCCCGGCGGCATCACTGAGGGTTTCTGATTCCTTCACCCACATCTCCGGCGTCCAGATCTCAAAACTTTCCATATCGCCTGTGATGACGACCTCGCCGTCAAGATGCGCGTAGCTGCGGAGCTTCTGATTAAGAAGGATCCGCCCCTGCGCGTCCAGCCGGCACATGTCTGCATTGGCCGCGATGAAACGCTTGATCTGGCGCTTGTCCGCCGCGCTTCCCTGGAGCTCGCTCAGGGACTGCATATATTCCTCAAATCCCTCCGTCGTGAACACAGTCAGATTGCCTTCCCACCAAGGAACAACGACAAGATTCGACTCCCCGATCTCATCCCTGTACTTGGACGGTACGACCATTCTTCCTTTGCTGTCCAGCTTCTGATTATAGGTGCCAAGGAACATATACTCTCCCCATATCGTGGCATTCCGTCCCATTTCGTACCACTTGTATTAAATTTTAACCCATCAACTGACATATTGCAAGCTGTTCACCATCTGAATTCGCAATTCGGAAAGAAAAAGGTTCCGGAGAACCGCGATATGCGCGACTCTCCGGAACCTTCATAGCAGCTTTCATTTTATTGTATGTTCCCGGAAAATACCGGAACTCTCAGACCTCCGCCTCACGGCGTGCAAGCTTCGCATGCCTGTAAATGATAACAAGAAGAGCAAGTCCCGCCGCAACGGCAGACACGACCATCGAGACCGGAATTGTCGTCCCCGGAATCAAAAGCTGATCCGTCCGCAGTGACTCGATCCAGAACCGTCCGATTCCATAACCTGTGACATAAATGAGGAACTCCTCCCCTTTGAATTTTGTATGGTTTCTCAGCAGGAAAAGGAGCAGAAGCACTCCGCAGTTCCACAGTCCCTCATAGAGGAAGGTCGGTGTGACCTGAATATACTGCACGCCTCCCACTGTCACAGCGTGAGACCACATCGCAGGCGTGATCTCATTCTGCCGGACTGCGGAGGCAGGGAGCTGCATCGCAAAGAGCCCGTCCGTGTACCGGCCGAACGCCTCGCGGTTAAAGAAATTTCCCCAGCGTCCGAGAATCTGCCCGATCGGAAGACCAATCACGCAGGTGTCAAGCAGCGTGAGAAAGCGGATCTTCTTGATTTTCGAGAGCACGGCGAGTGTGATGATTCCGGCGATGATTCCTCCGTAGATCGCAAGTCCACCCTGACGGATGTTGAAGACAGACAGGGGATTGTCCTTGTAGAGATCCCACGCAAAAATCACATAGTACGCTCTCGCTCCGACGATCGCAAAAATCATTGT
This sequence comes from uncultured Eubacteriales bacterium, assembly GCA_900320615.1. Lineage (GTDB taxonomy): Bacteria > Bacillota > Clostridia > Lachnospirales > Lachnospiraceae > Chordicoccus. The sequence goes on along the minus strand of ONSX01000063.1, from coordinate 5,773 downwards.
CCAGATCGATATGTCGATATAGTCATCTGGCTTCTGTCCGGTCTCCTTCGCTCTCTGACAGAGGGCCGCGATGCCGAGCAGCATACCGACTGCGATGCAGATGCCGTAGTAGGCGATCGTAAAATTGCCGATTCTGATGTTCTTCCCGACATGGGACAGATAAATCCCGAGGTGCGGAAAGTTGATGTTGTAGTCCATGCTGTATCCTTTCCGGTCAGACGTTGAATCTGAACAGAATTACGTCTCCGTCCTGAACGACGTAGTCCTTTCCCTCCATGCGGACGAGGCCCTTTTCGCGCGCCGCCGCATAGGAGCCGCAGTCAAGAAGCTGCTGATAGTTGATAACTTCAGCTTTGATGAAGCCTCGCTCAAAATCCGTGTGGATCTTTCCGGCAGCCTGCGGGGCCTTCGTTCCGATTTTAATCGTCCATGCACGTGTTTCGTCCTCGCCGGTTGTGAGGAACGACTGCAGACCGAGCAGATGATAGCTCGCGGCGATCAGTTTCTCAAGTCCGGACTTCTTAACGCCGAGATCCTCAAAGAACTCTTCCTTCTCCTCATCGGAGAGCTCAGACACCTCCTGCTCAAACTCGGCGGAAATAACAAACACCTCGCTGCCCTGATCAGCGGCGATTCTCCGCACGGTCTCTACATATTTATTTGACGCACCATCGTCCGCGAGGTCCTCGTCTGCAACATTGGCCGCAAAAATGACCGGCTTGTCCGTGAGCAGCCAGAGGTTCTTTCTGAACGCCTCATCCTCCTCGTCCTCGAACCGTACTGTCTTCGCAAGCTTTCCGTCATTGAGGGCCGCTTTGATCTTCTGCAGAACCTCCAGTTCGCGCTTTGCACCCTTGTCAGCCCCGGACTTTGCAGATTTCGTCGTCTTCGCGATTCTGCGGTCGAGGACCTCCATATCCGCAAGGATCAGTTCCATGTTGATGGTGTCAATGTCTCGTTCGGGATCGGTTGAGCCCTCGACGTGGATGATATTGGTGTCATCAAAGCAGCGAACGACATGAACGATCGCGTCGCACTCGCGGATATTCGCGAGGAACTGGTTTCCAAGGCCCTCGCCCTTGGACGCACCTTTGACAAGACCCGCGATGTCTACAAACTCAATGGTCGCCGGCGTCGTCTTCTTCGAACGGATAATTCGCGGACTCCGCGCCAGCCTTTGTGAGTGAGTTGAACAGTGTGCTCTTGCCGACATTCGGCAGTCCGACGATACCTAATTTCATTTTCATTTCCTCCCATAAAATCGGCTCCTCCAAGTCGCGAAAAGAGCCCAAATGCGTATACTACCGTAACACAAAAGGGCTCTTTTTTCAATGACAGATACGGACGCAGCTCCCGTCATCCGACGACAGTTTCATCCGCCGACAGCACGACAATGAGGATTCCATCCCGGAAGGAGACCTCGGCGCGTTCCTCCGTGATTTCATTGCTGATGCCGAGCGATGCGGCGCCCTGGCTCAGTGTCCCGTCCGTCAGCGGATACTTGAAGCCACGAAGCGTGATGTGCTCCACACTCTCCGATCCCATCGGAAGAAAACTCACATATGTCCACGGCGTCCTTTTCTTTTCAAGAACAAAAGAATGATCCGCAAGGAAAATGAAATTCCGCTCATTGACCAGTGCCGCGTCACATCCCGCCCTGAGCGCGATGCGAAGATCAGCGAGATTGGCAAGAAAATGGTCGAGGCGGCCGCCGCACGCCCCGAGAATACGAATTTTCGTACCACCAAGCCTCACTGCCTCCCGAATCGCCGACTCCATATCCGAGAAGTCCTTCTCGCACGGGTATGTCCTGACCGGAAGACCACGCCGCCTGAATTCTCTGATCTGCTCCGAGGCGGACGTACTGTCATAATCTCCGAGAATAAGGTCCGGCGCAATGCCGGCCTCAAGGAGATAATCCATGCCGCGATCCGCCGCGATCACAAGATCCGGCTGAAAGAAACCGGTATATCTCAAAAGAAAGGCAATGTCCAGCTCACCGCCGCCCACAATCAGAGTTTTCATTTGCCGGTGCTCTCCTCCACAGACGCGTCCTCCGCCTCTCTGCGGGCAAACAGATCCATGAAATTCCTGACATTTTTCTCGGCATTGCCGCCAAAGACGGCGCTTCCCGCTACAATGACATTGGCACCTGCGTCCATCGCCTTCTCGACATTGCTCCGGCGGATTCCGCCGTCAACCTCGATATTGACGTGCTTAAGTCCCCGCTTGTCGAGCATGCGCCTAAGCTCTGTGATCTTCTCGTACATCTCCGGCTTGAACGCCTGGCCGCCAAACCCCGGCTCAACGGTCATAACGAGAACCATGTCGATCTGATCGAGAATCGGCTCGATCATGGAAAGAGGTGTGCGCGGCTTGACCGACACGCCTACCTTGCGATCCATCGCGCGAATCTCCTCGATCACGCGGATCGGATCATTGACAGCCTCGATGTGAAAGGTGATGCTGTCGGCCCCCGCCTCTGCGAACTGACGAATATAGCGGATCGGAGATTCGATCATGAGATGCACATCGAAGAAGAGACCGGAAGTCTTCCGGATCGACTCAACGACAGGAACACCGACCGAAAAATTCGGGACAAACATGCCGTCCATGACGTCAATATGCAGCCACTGCGCGCCCGCCGCCTCGACGGTTTCAATCTGTGATCCGAGATGATTAAAATCTGCCGCCAGAATTGACGGCGCGAGGTAGTATTTCATTTGTAGCGTCTCCTTTCCGCGTCTGCAAGCTCTTCATAAATTGTCCGATAGGAATCATAGCGAACTCTGCTGATGATGCCATCATCCACAGCCCGGCGGACGGCACAGTCCGGCTCGCTCATGTGCGCGCACCCCTGAAAGCGGCATGCTCCAACGTACGGAGAAAATTCAGCGAAATAATCCTGAAGCTCCTCCTTCGAAAGTTCACTCGTCTCCAGCGATGAAAAACCGGGGGTATCACAGATATAGGTGTTCTCCGATAGTCTGATCAGCTCCGCGTGCCTCGTCGTATTTTTCCCGCGGGCGAGCTTTTTGGAGATCTCTCCCGTCTCCATGTGATCCGAACCAAGAAGTGCGTTCGTCAGCGATGACTTACCAACTCCCGACGGCCCCGCAAGAACAGTCGTCGTGCCCTGCGTGTACTCCCGCACGCGGTCAAGTCCTGCTCCCGTCCGCACACTGATAAAATCGACACTGCACCCGCAGTGCGCATACATCGCCGCGATGCGATCCATAGTCTCCTGCTCCGCCGTGTCCGCCTTGTTGAAACAGATACGGCACGGGACTAGCTGCATCTGCGCGGAAATGAGGAACCTGTCGAGCAGCATGAAATTCGGATCCGGATGCTGCATGGCAAAAAGAATGAGTGCCTGACCGACGTTGGCCACCGCCGGACGGACCATCTCATTGCTCCGCGGCAGTATTTCCACGACATTGCCGGTCTTTTCATGTTCACTGATCAATTCCACGACAACGTCGTCGCCAACAAGAGGCTTTCTCTTCTGTTTCCGGAAGATACCTCTGGCCCTGCACTCATAAATGCCGGATCCTGCTACGGCTACGTAGTAGAATCCGGCGATACCTTTTATAATCTTACCCTTCATGCGCATTAGCTCTGTGAGAAGCTGACGGTCCACTGTGCGCGCGGGACGTATTCTCCGTCCACTTCCTCGTAGAGATAGACCGTGCCGGTGTCAACGCCATCCGCACCGTTGCACTGGAGCAGATACGGGAAGGAGAGAGAATCTCCTTCTGCGATATCCGTGTCAACCTCCTGACCATTCACCGTCTGTACCAGAACAAGTTCGTAAGCGCCGCCCGTGTAGCTCTTTGATGCCCCAAGCGTTGAGGAAGTCATCCAGTTTCCTGTATTCACGACCTCCGGTGTCGGTGTCGGAGTAGCTGCTGTAGCCTCATCCGGGTCATTGATCGTGAGAACTATCTCCGTCCCCGATGTCACTTTCGAATAGGCATCAACCGACTGCGACATGACCTCACCCGTGCTGACATCATTCGACGTACTATACTGAATCGTCGGAATAAGTCCTGCACTCTGCGCCTTGGAAATCGCCGTATTCTTGTCGACGCCGGCGAAATTCGGAACTGTGACAGTCTCACCGGTTCCGCTGCTGACAGTGAGAGTAATTGTTGTATCTGCCGTCGCCTGTGTTCCCTCGTCCGGAGATACGGAGATGACATAGCCCGCCGCCACGCTGTCAGACTGCTCGGTCGTCACCTGGACGTTTGTAAAGCCAGTACTCGAGAGAGCCGCCTGTGCATCTGACTGTGAACTTCCGACCAGATTGGACGGAATTGTCAGCTCACCGCTGCCGGTGCTTCTGTAGTAATAGATAGTCGAATTCTTCGCGGCCTGCGTTCCCGCTACCGGGTCCTGTCGGCACACAAGGCCCGCCGCATACTGGCCGGAGGCCTCCTCACCCTGATACTTGATACCGAGCCCTGCCGCGGATGCTGCGGCCTTCGCGTCGTCCTCGGACATGCCGACGATGTTCGGGACTTCTACCGCGCTCGAATCCGTGACAGCCGTCGATGTGACGCTCGCTGTCGATGTCGCCTCCGGGCTTCCGAACTTAAACAGGCCTGCTGCCCTTCCGATGAAGTAAATGAGAACCACAATAATGATTCCACATACGATGAATCCACCGATTGTAACGGCCTTCTCGAGCTTCGAGCTCACCTCTTCGCCGTCATCCGTATCGTCGTCATCATCACGCTCCGGCTCCTCATATCCCTTCTTCGCAGCGCTGACGCTCGAATAAGTCTTCGTCTCCTGCTGCGGTCTCTGCACCGCCGGCTTTGTCGCCTCGCGGATTGCCGTCCGTTCAGCAGGTGAAATCATAACCGTCCTCGCGTGTGAGGAGAGCGGTGTCAGCTGAACAAAATGCCCGTTTGGCTCCATCAGGGAGCGTTTCAGGTCCGTGATGACCTCATTCATCGACTGATAGCGGCGGTCAACCGTCTTCTGCGTACATTTTAAAATGATCTGCTCGAGAGAATATGGCAGATCCGGTGTGTACTTTGACGGAGGTTCCATCTCGTCCTGCAGATGCTTGATAGCGATCGCGACCGTCGTCTCACCATCAAACGGGACGCGGCCCGTGACCATCTCGTAGAGCGTAATGCCGAGCGAATAGATATCGGATCTTGCGTCCGCAAACCCGCCTCTGACCTGCTCCGGAGAGCTGTAGTGAACAGAACCCATCGCGTTTGCGCTGATCGTATTGGAGGATGTTGCGCGCGCGATGCCAAAATCAGTGACCTTGACCTTGCCATCCGTGGAAATGATGATATTCTGCGGCTTCACATCGCGGTGAACGATGCCCTGGTCATGGGCAGCCGCAAGGCCCATGCAGACCTGAATAGCGATACTGGTGGCCTCCCGCACGGAGAGCTTGCCCTTCTTCGCGATATATTCCTTCAGGGTGATACCTTCGACAAGCTCCATGACGATATAATAATTGCCCTGATCCTCGCCAACGTCATAGACATTGACAATATTCGGATTCGCCAGCCCCGCTGCTGCCTGAGCCTCGCGTCTGAATTTCGAGACAAATGTGCTGTCGCTTGAGAATTCCGACTTCATGACCTTGACCGCGACATAGCGGTTGAGCTTATGGTCCATGGCCTTGTATACGTCAGCCATTCCGCCAGAACCGATACGGCCGACAATCTCATATCGATTCGCTAACATCATTCCCGTTTTTAACATGTTTCATCTACCTCATCTGCATCCGGTTTTATCAGTACTA
>ONSX01000142.1 GCA_900320615.1 uncultured Eubacteriales bacterium | reverse complement strand
ATAGCCGATAACGGCGATCTTCTGGCCTTCCAGTAAAGACGGATCACAATCTTCCTGATGATACAGTTTTGCTTCTGCCATAATAATATGACTCCTCTCTGAAAAATATTACAGAACTTGTCTGCGCGCTCTCACACAACAATCATGTGAGAGCAATATGTAAATACCCGAGGTTTGCTTCACGCATGAACGCCCCGCGGATCCGGGTAGTTACGAACAAGATGTGCTTCTGCTGCGGCCGCCTTGCGTCTCAATAATACCGGACGTCCTCAGCGCCGCGCGTCAATCCTGTAATTCCTGTGCGCGCCAGCTCAGCGATCTGATAATCACTCAGCATATCAAGCAGCGCGGAAAGTTTGGACTGTGAACCAGTCAGCTCAATGATCAGGGAGTCCTTCTGGACATCGACGATATTCGCGCGAAAAATATTCGCAATATCGGTAATATCGCGTCTGTTGCGGACATCAGCCATGACCTTGACAAGAATTAATTCTCTGTCGACAGAAGATCCGGGCTGAAGAACCTTGACGTCTCTTACGTCCTCCTGCTTTCTGAGCTGAGCCAGAATCTGGTGAAGAACAAGCTCGTCTCCTCGGCTCACAATTGTCATACGGGAAATATTGGGATTGGCAGTGACACCGACTGTCAGTGAGTCGATGTTGTAGGCTCGTCTTGAAAAGAGGCCTGCTATGCGTGATAAAACGCCAGATGTGTTATCGACAAGCAGAGATAAAATAATCTTATCCATCTTCGGATCGTTGCCTCCATTTCAAAATCGATGAGTTCATTATAGAACGAAATCCGTATTTGTCAAACCATTTCCGGTCAAAAAAATGCCTATTTCTGGGGGTTTTCACATTTTTTTCACATTCAGCCCGAAAATACGTTGCTCGTTTCCGGCCGTTTTTGAATGAAAATGATTTGTGGTGATTCAGAGCCCTCAGGAAAATCGATAAAATCCAGGCGGAGAGTCCGCCCTCTGCACAATGTCAGAATTCCTGAGAGACGGGCAGGCGGCAGTCTCATTCATCCATTCTGCGACCGGCCAGATAATTGATGAACTGCTGCGCCGTTCTTCCGGAGAAACCGCCGTGGGACATCTCCCACTTGTTGGCCTCGCGGAGGAGCTCCTCATTTGTCATATGGATCTCTGGATAGCGGCTCGCGAGAGTCGTAACGATCTCCTGAAACTCTTTCGGGCTCGGCTTAAAGTAGCCGATCGAGCAGCCGAAGCGCGCGGACAGGGACAGCTTCTCCTGAACGGTGTCGTTGGAGTGCAGCTCATCGGAGCCAAGTCCTGACTTGTCGTGCCACGACTCGCGGACAAGATGACGACGGTTTGATGTCGCGTAGATCAGGACATTGTCCGGCTTCGTCTCGATGCCGCCCTCGATAACCGCCTTGAGATATTTGTACTCGACCTCGAATTCTTCAAATGAAAGATCATCCATGAAGAGGATGAACCGGTAGTTTCTGTTCTTGATCTGTGAGATGACACTGGAGAGGCACTTGAACTGGTGCTTGTAGACCTCGATCATGCGGAGTCCGCGGTCATAGTACTGGTTCAGGATCGCCTTGACGGACGTCGACTTTCCGGTGCCCGCGTCGCCGTAAAGAAGCACATTGTTCGCAGCTCTTCCGTCCACGAAGGCCTCCGTGTTTTCGACGAGCTTCTTCTTCTGGAGCTCATAGCCGACGAGGTCATCGAGACGAACACTGCTGGTCGATGTGATCGGGATGAGCAGGCCGTCGCCCTTCGCCTCCTCGTCGATCCGGAACGCCTTGTTGAGGCCGAATTTGCCGACGCCGTAGACGCGGTAGAAGTCCGTGACGACGCGGTACATGTCGGCGGCATCCCTGCATGTTTCAATAGAATTGCTCAGCTCCTGGACTTTCTCGCTGACCGACTTGTTGAAGACGCGATCCTTCTTTCCGACGGAATGATAGTTCTCGATGACGCTGAAGCAGTTGATGCCGAGGTCGCGCTCGATGTCCGAGAAGTCATAGTCAAAAAGCTGAAGGAAGATCGCGAAGTCATTTTCCGCAAATGCATTGACAGAACCCTCGTTGGCGCCTGTCTTTTCCGACACCAGTGTGAACGGAGTCTCTGTCGTCGCAAGCAGAAATGCGAGGTAGTTGTGCCAGAGGTTTTTATCAAAGCCGTACTTTGTCGAAAGCTCAAGGAGTCGGTTGATCTCGTCGAGAATTTCTCCCACGAGCTCCTCCTTTTCATATTTGCCCTCGCTGAAGCGCTGTGTGATATCGGACAGGCGGAACAGAATGCTGTCCCTGCCGATGGTCCTGTAAATGATCAGTTTTGACGTAAGACGGTACATAGCTTTCCTCCGTTCATAAATAGAATCTCTTCGTTTTTGCAGGCGGGGAGAAGCTCTGCGAGCTTCTCATCATCGCGTTCGCAGCAGTGGCTGCACAGATTTTATTATATCACCGCGTCTGTGCGCCGCAATGGGAAATTGACATGTTGCCCGCGGCGGAAACTGCGGGATTTATAAGGTTCCCGACAGAAAACCCACGTGCCTTTAGGCCGTGGGATGAATGTCGGCTAGAATGTATATTTTACTAGAATAATTGCGTATCAGTAAAACATATGATATAATATACATACAGGAAATCCTATTTCCGAGTCTTTAGAAAGGAGAAAACCGTATGCATCTTACCGTAAAACAACAAGTAAAGCATCTTTC
>ONSX01000060.1:11101-12128 GCA_900320615.1 uncultured Eubacteriales bacterium | reverse complement strand
ACCGTGATGACAACCGGGATGAGAACGTCGCCCATCTGAGCTGTCTTGGCATTGAATGCCTTTGTGAACTGTACGATATTTACGCCGTGCTGGCCGAGAGCCGGGCCTACCGGCGGAGCCGGAGTTGCCTTGCCAGCCGGAATCTGTAACTTGATGTAACCTGTAACCTTCTTAGCCATGATATTTCCTCCTAATGTGGTAAGTGCGGGTCCTTGCGGCCCTTCCACTCATGAGTATCCCTTTCAACCCGCTGCCGGCATTTCTTCGGCGCGGCGGGGATGATCATTTCTTCTTGACTTCCGCAAATCCGATTTCAACAGGCGTGTCGCGGCCGAAGAGCTCGACGTTGATTGTGACTGTCTGCTTCTGCGGATTGACCGCCTGAACGGCGCCCTCTGTGCCTTCCCAGGCACCCGCGATAACGACAACCATATCGCCCTTTTCGAAATCGACGACGATTCTCGGCTCCGGTGCTTCCGGTGTCTTGGCACCGCCAGCAAATCCGAGCTTCTGCATCTCGCCCTGTGTCAGCGGAACCGGTTTGCTTCCCGGTCCTACAAAGCCGGTCACACCGCGCGTGTTGCGGACGACGTACCATGTTTCGTCATTCATAACCATGTTGACAAGTACGTAGCCCGGAAACATCTTATGCTCTACCGTTCTGGTTTTACCGTTCTTTGTCTCCTGGACTTCCTCCAGCGGCACAACGACATCGAGGATCTGGTCCTCCATGTGACGGTTGCCGACGGTCTTCTCAATGTTGGCCTTTACCTTATTCTCATAGCCTGAATAAGTATGAATGACATACCAGTTTGTTTCTGACATCTTTTCCCCTTGTAAACTGCGGATTCTTCTTCTGCAACAACTGTCAGAAGGAAAGGATCCAGTCAATAACGTGAAGCGCGCCCTGATCAATGACCGTAATAATCACGCCGAGCACAATGGAAATGAAAACAACCAGACCTGTCTGTCTTCCAACCTCATTGGCCGGCACCCAGATAATCTTGTTCCATTCCTTCTTTACGCC
>ONSX01000060.1:0-11036 GCA_900320615.1 uncultured Eubacteriales bacterium | reverse complement strand
GTTCTTCTCCGGAACCCACTGCAAAATGAAATCCCGTCGCATTTTTGCGCAAAAAAAAAGAACCTGTCACCTGTAGCTTATCCAATATAGCATGAGGCGACAGGCTCTGTCAAGACAGGATTTGCGGATAAGTCCCGGCTGCAGTCACAAGAGTTTCATTCACTCGTGTTTTCTGAAATCGGCCCCCGTCATAACGGCCTCCTCTCCGAACTCGCCGCGGATCTTCCGCATCATCGCGTCGAGCTTCGACTGTCTCTCCGCTTCTCTTTCCCGCTCAGCGCGCAGTTTCTTTTCCTGCTCCGCCTGCCGGGCGTACTCCTTAAGGCTCATCTGCCGGTACTGACCGGTATCGAGTTTCGTTGCGCTCACCCCGATGAGGCGGAGGTTCTCATTTTTCTCAAAGAGTTCATATGCGAGGCCCTTCAGGAGTTTCATCGCCGCGAAGTAAATGTCATTGGCCCGGTTTGTCGACTGTCCGAGCTGCATCTGTCTCGAGTGCCGGTGAAATCCGTCCGTCTTGACCATGACACCGATCGTCGAGGCGAGGACGCCGTCACGAACGAGGCGCCGTGACACATGCTCCGAGAGTTCCTTCACAATGTCCGGGGCCTCTTTCTCGAAGGAATGCCTCGTGATATCGCGCGGCATCGTCGTCTCGTTGGAATATCCCTTCGCGTCCTCCGGTGTGCTCCGGACGCTGACCGGGCCGATGCCGTTCGCCGCGTTTCGAATATAGGTGCCGCTTTTTTCGCCGAGGCTCGCTCTCAGGACGTTCTCGTCAGTGTGCGCGGCGTCGCCGATCGTGTGGATTCCCATCGTCTGGAGGCGCCGTTCGGTCGAGCGGCCGCAGCCGAACAGATCTCCGATCGGGAGAGGCCAGAACTTTTTCGGAATCTCTTCCGGCCACAGCGTATGGACGCGGTCCGGTTTCTCGAAGTCGCTCGCCGTCTTTGCGAGCAGCTTATTTGACGAAATGCCAATATTCACCGTGAAGCCGAGTGTGTTGCGGATTTCATTTTTAATCAGATGCGCGGCATTCAGCGGAAATGGAAACGACGCCGGGTCCGCCTTGCCCGGATAATCGTCTTCCATAGGATGAAAGGCGGTCTCATACGCATGGCCGTCAAAGCGCGCATCACATGCCGCCGCAGAGCCGGATATCTCACGAGCAAGGCTCGCAAACTGCCCTTCCCGTCCCGTCATGTCGACATACGCCTCGTCGATCGAGGCCTGCTCGACAGCACCGCTGTACTTCCGGAGGATATCGAGAAATGCGCGGGAATATTTCCTGTACACAGCGAAGTCTCCCCGCACGACGATCAGGCCGGGGCACCGGCTCATGGCGGACGCGACCGTATCTGCGGTCCTGATCCCGTACTGTTTGGCGGGGATTGATTTGGCCGTCACGATCCCGTGACGCGTCTCCTCGTCGCCGCCGACGACGGACGGAACCGTCCGCAGATCGAGTGCAGACGGGTCGCGGCGCAGACGGTCAACAGCTGTCCACGACAGAAACGCCGAGTTCACATCCACATGGAAAATAACATGCTCTCGCGCCGGTTTTCCTGCATGTTCCATACACGTCTCTCCTTTAATGACACCATTCATCCCAAGGTCTAAAGACTGGTAGATTTTCTGGCCGACATTTTACAAAGTCGGCAGCCTTTCATACTCGTGGAACAAGAAACCGCAGCGCCTCTCAGGGCGCTGCGGTTTCCGTCAAATATCCGGCACACATGAGAACCACTTGTCCGGCACTCATTATGTACGGTCTGTTTCATCAGCTCTCCGTCTGGAACTGCGGATCAGTCGGGGCATTCAGAACTTTCATGAATTCCTCACCTGTAATTGTCTCATGCTCATACAGGAACTTTGCGAGCTCATGAAGCTTGTCCTTGTGTTCGTTCAGGATCTTCTTTGCCTTGTCGTGCTGCGCCTGAACGACCTTGACAACGATATCATCGACTGTCTTTGCGGTCTCCGGAGCGCACGCATTTGTCGTGTCACCGCCCAGATAAATGTTGTTCTGGGTCGACAACTGGACCATGCCGAACTGATCATCCATGCCGTACTGCGTGATCATCGCACGGGCGATCTTTGTCGCCTGCTCGATATCATTGGACGCGCCAGTCGTGATCGAATTAAATATCAGTTCCTCTGCGCAGCGGCCGCCGGTCAGCGTGGCAATCTTATTGAGCAGCTCCTCCTTGGAGAGAAGGAACTTCTCGTCCTCCTCGACCTGAAGCGTATAGCCGAGGGCACCGGACGTACGCGGAATGATCGTGATCTTCTGTACCGGTGCCGAGTTAGACTGGTACGCAGCAACCATCGCATGACCGATCTCGTGGTACGACACGATCAGCTTCTCCTTGGTCGAGAGGACGCGGCTCTTCTTCTGGTAACCTGCAATGACAACCTCGATCGACTCCTGCAGATCCTGCTGAATGACATACCGTCTGCCTTCGCGAACCGCGCGGAGTGCAGCCTCGTTGACGATGTTGGCGAGTTCAGCGCCGGAAGCACCGGCAGCCACCTTCGCGATCGCCGCGAAATCGATGTTATCGGCGATCTTGACCTTTCTCGCGTGGACTTTGAGGATATCAATTCTTCCCTGCAGATCCGGAAGCTCGACCGGAATCCGTCTGTCGAAACGGCCCGGGCGGAGCAGCGCCGGATCAAGAACCTCCGGGCGGTTCGTCGCAGCCAGAATAATGACTCCCTTCGAGCCGTCGAAACCATCCATCTCCGTGAGCAGCTGGTTCAGCGTCTGCTCGCGCTCGTCATTTCCGCCAATCGCGTTCGCACCGTCACGCTTCTTGCCGATTGTATCGATCTCATCGATGAAGACAATGCACGGTGCATTCTTTTCAGCCTGCTCGAAGAGGTCACGGACCTTGGAAGCGCCCATTCCTACGAACATCTCGACAAATTCAGAACCTGCGATCGAAAAGAACGGGACATTCGCCTCGCCCGCGACAGCCTTCGCGAGAAGCGTCTTACCGGTTCCGGGGGGGCCGACGAGCAGCGCGCCCTTCGGGCACTGCGCGCCGATGTCCGCGTATTTCTTCGGGTTCTTCAGGTAATCAACCAGTTCCTGCAGGAGCTGTTTGGCCTCTTCCTCGCCTGCGACATCGCTGAACTTGATCGATGTGGTAGACGGGACGTAGACCTTCGCGTTGCTCTTTCCGAACGACATCATCGGATTTCCGCCGAGTCCGGAGCCTCCGCCCATGCGGCGGAGCATCGCTCTCGAGATCAGAACACCGAGACCGTAGAAAATGAGAAGCGGAAGAATCCAGCCGAAGAAGACTGTCTCGAGCGGGCTCGAGGATGTATCGACCTGGCTGAAACGGCACCCGGCCTCATGCAGCTCCGACACGAGGTTCGAGTCGTCCATGGCGACGACCCGGTAGTAGGCGCCCTGCTTGCTCTCAAAATAAATGTAGTCATTTTTTACTTCGACGGTCGAGATCGATTTCTCGTCGACCATGTCCAGGAATGTACCGTAGTCCACTTCCTGATACTGTCTGCTGGTAAACAGCGGCAGAAGCAGCATATTGATCAGAAGCATCGCGATAATAACAATCACGATATAGACATAAAACGGCTTCCTGTCAGGTTTTTTTATGTTACTGCCCATCGCAGCTACCTCCCTGAACGCGTTTTTATTGTTAAGTAAATATATATAGTCGATGGTAATCTTGCGCAGGCGATCTGTCAAGAAACTGTTCTATGGTTCATAGAATTTTTAGAAAATCCGGCCCGCAATTTCCGCCGGCCGGATTTCTGTCATTCCATCAGTTCGAAGTGCTGCCGCTTCCGTCTGCAGTTCCGACCGTGCCTCCATTGTCGGTCTGATTCTGCTGCGTGTTGTCCTGCGTAGTATTCTGCGTATTGTCCTGCGCATTGTTCTGCGCGTTCTGGGCAGTCTGCGCCACGCTCTGTGCCGCTGCCGCCGCTGCCTCCTCAGCCTGCTGCTGTGCCGCTGCCGCCGCTGCCGCGCTCTGCGCCGCTGCCTCTTCCTCAGCCTGCTTCCGGGCCGCCGCTTCTTCCTCCTGCTTCTGCTGTGCCGCCGCGCTCTGCGCCGCAGCCTTCTCAGCCGCCCTCTTCGCAGCCGCCTCCGATTCCGCAGCCTCTTCCTCGGCCTTCTTCTTTGCCGCTGCCGCCTCCTCGTCGGCCTGCTCCTTGATCTTCTGTTCCGACTTCATTGTTGTGACGCTGGTCCCATCCGGCGTCTCATACGTCAGATAATAATACGTGCCCGCGTCCGTACAGATCATGGCCTCCTCAAATTCGCTGAATGGCACGTCATGAAGGACAGCGACCTGTCCGTCGGAAAATGTCAGCTGAATATAGAAGTCCGGAATGTCCTCCGCGGCATTGACAGCCGTCTGTCCGACCGCCGCGCTCTCTGTGCTCTCTTCCGACTCCGACGAAGACGCGGACTTCATTGCCTTGAACGCATCCCCCGCGTCGTAGTAGCACAGCACCTTCGAGCCACTCGGAAATTCATTTCCCTGGAGAAGGTCCGGCTCGAAGTCGTCCTCCGACTCATCACGGATCTGGAACGCTGTGATCGTCTTGCCCGTCTCATTGTCGAACCGGACCTTGTACACATGTTTTCCACTCGCCTTCGTTCCGATGGCCAGAAGGCCTTCATTCGGATCCGGTGTGGGCGTCGGCGTGATCTCCTGCGCACCGATCGTCGAGAGTGTCGTGCCCGACTCAACCACATTGGAGCCAGATGCACTGCCCGCGCGAAGCGAGCAGCCCATAAGGCTCGTACCAAGGACAGCCGCGAACACGGCCGCCAGAACCTGCTTTCCTTTCAGTTTTCTCATAAAAATCCCCTTCGTTTCTTTCCCCTTTGTCTCACGGCCCCCGCAAAATACGGGGCCTTACGGCCCTATCATACATCGGATTGTCATTTCAATCAATCAGCCCTTTATGCCCCATCGTGCTAAAACCTGGCAATCAGCCTTTTGTTTTCAAAAAAACAGACGGACCCGCCGCAGCAGATCCGTCTGTCTGTGATTCATATAGCTATTAACTCAGGCGTTCGTCTTTGCCTGATAATCCGGATGCGTGCTCTTCCAGAGCTTATCCGCGTACGGAGCCCACTCCTTCGCGTAGTTCTCGCATTTGCTGCAGAGATGCTCCGCAGTCTCCGGCTCTGTCATATCGGTGCTCTTTGCACCCGTTGCGGCAACCATTGCCTGCAGCTTCTCCGGGTTCTCGAGCATCGGGCACGGACGAAGCAGGTTCTCGTTGAATGGCTGGTTTGCCTGATATGCCTTGAACAGCGGCTGCTGCAGGCACTCGAGGAGGCTCTTCTCCTTGATGTTCGCGCTTGAGTAGTGGATGAACACGCACGGCTCCACATCGCCGTTCGGGTTGATGTGGCAGTAGTACTTGCCGCCTGCGATGCAGCCGGATACGAACTCGCCATCGTTCTGGAAGTCCATGCAGAAGATCGGCTTGCCGCCCTCGTAACCGCGGATCTCGCGAATTCTGTGGTACATGTATTCGCGCTCTTCCGGTGTCGGCATAAGTTCCGGAGTTGCATCCATGCCGACCGGCATGAAGTGGAAGTACCATGCAAATGCAACGCCCTTGTCGATCAGGAAATCAAGGAAGTCATCCGATGTGACAGCCTTGTAGTTCTGGTGCGTGTAGCAGATCGAGACGCCGTAAACCAGACCGTTCTTGCGAAGCAGGTCCATCGTGTCCATGACCTTCTGGAAGACACCCTGACCGCGGCGGCTGTCTGTCGCCTCCTCCTTGCCCTCGATGGACATGGAAAGAACGATGTTCTTTGACTTCTTCATCTCGTCGCAGAACTCCTGGTCAACAAGCGTGCCGTTTGTGAACAGCATGAATCCGCAGTCATTGTGCTTCTGTGCAAGCTTGAAGATGTCCTTCTTGCGGACGGTCGGCTCACCGCCGGTCAGAACGAAGCCGTGGATACCGAGCTCCTTGGCCTCTGTGACCATCTTGTCCATCTGCTCATAGGTCAGGTTCAGCTGACGGCTGTACTCAGATGCCCAGCATCCTGTGCAGTGAAGATTACAGGCAGATGTCGGATCGAAGAGGATGACCCACGGAATACCGCAGCCATACTTCTTCGCGGATTTTCTCGTCTCCTGGAAGCCTGTAAAGCCCGCCTCGAAGCCGAAGCTCATGAAAAGCCCCTTCAGGTAGTCAAGATCCACGCGGTCGATCAGGTTATTGAAGAATGTCGTCCACTTGCCTTCCTTGCTGAATGTAGCACGAAGTCTGTCGTATGCTTCCGGCGGCCAAGTGTTACCAAGCAGTTTCTGAATTGCATTGACAACGCCGACATATCCTTCCTCGCGGTTATTGACAGCCTTTTTACCCGCCGTATCGAGAACGAGCTCAAAAGCCTTGCGCTCTGCGGCATGAACCAGTTTGTTAGCCATAATAAGTACCCTCCTGATTAAGCTGAAGCTTTTTCACAAAATTATGCAGCATATCACCTGAAAGTATATATGCTGTCGGAAATGTACAAAAAACATTTCTGATCTTTTAAAGTATAGCGATTGTGCATATTTTTGCAATGAATTCGCCCGCCGCGAATGACACTTCCCCGA
Source organism: uncultured Eubacteriales bacterium (assembly GCA_900320615.1). Taxonomy (GTDB): domain Bacteria; phylum Bacillota; class Clostridia; order Lachnospirales; family Lachnospiraceae; genus Chordicoccus. The sequence continues at coordinate 4,425 of ONSX01000060.1, read as the reverse complement.
AAGTGTATCCTGAAGGATGACATCTTGAGCGGGGCGTGGCTCATTGGGCAGTCTCTGATCTGTATCCGGAAACTGTGCGCATGGAACATCGCTGACAGTGGAGATTCGCCTGTAACGGTCCTGATCTGTATCCGGAAAGCTGCGCGCATGGAATGGCTGCGGTCTCTCTCCGCAGAAGGTTTGCGTCCCCGCCTCTCTCCGCTTATAATAGGCGCAGAGTCAGAACAAATCCGACGCTATACAGACCGAAGGAGAAAACTATGGCAGACAAGACACACATTCTCTTCACCGATATTGACGACACACTCTTAAATGCAAAGAAGGAAATCACACCGGAGGTCGATGCCGCAATCCGCCGGGCGCTCGACGCAGGGCACAAGATCGTCATCGCAACAGGACGGCCGCTCGCCGGCGCGCTCCCGATCATAAGACAGCTTCGTCTCGACACGGACGGCTGCTATGCGATCACTTTCAACGGCGCCCTGATCTGGGACTGCGGCGCGGGAAAACCGCTCTACAAGAATACGATTACGAAGGAGGAGGCCGCCTGGATCTTCCACAGAGCTGAGGAAGCTCATTTTCATGTACAGACGTACGACAGTGAAAATGTCCTGACGTCGGCCGATGACAGAGAGGTTCGCTTTTACGCAGAGAAAATGCACATGACCTATAAGGTTATGCCGGATCTTCCCGACTCAATCCCGGAGGATCCCGCCAAGGTCCTGATGATCAGCCTCGACGAGCACGACCGGCTCGAACAGTTCCGGCAGGACATCTCCGGCTGGGCTGAGGGACGGATCAGTGTGTTCTTCTCAAACCAGTGGTATCTCGAATTTGTCCGCGAGGGAATTTCCAAGGGATTCGCTGTCCGTTACATCGCCTCTCATCTCGGCGTCCCGATGGAGAACACGGTCGCCGCCGGAGACGCGGAAAATGACATTGCGATGCTGAAGGCCGCGCACATCGGCTGTGCGATGGCAAACGCAACCGATGAAGTAAAAAAAGCCGCGGACTATGTGACCGTCCGCGACTGTGAGCATTCCGGCGTAGCCGAAATCATTGATAAATTCATTTTATGATCAGAAGAACCGTCCGCCGCCGAGGCAGAGATTGCACAGGCAGTTGATCGCGATCATACTCATGCACCAGCCCGCCGCATTTCCGCCGGGAAAGATGCCGCCGTAAGACTCGCCGCGGTTCTGGTACCACGTGCCGCCGCTCTGCAGGGACTGCAGGAGCCGCGAGTACTGCGCGTTGTCCGGTTCCATATCAGCCGCGCGCTTCGCGTAGTTCATCGCATCGACGTTGTTTCCCATACCCTGCGAGGCGATCGCCGCGTAGTAGTACCACTGCGCATTTCTTCCGTTCTCCGGCATCTGGCTGAGCGCCGTCATGGCCTCCTGATAGTGGCCCGCGTTGATGTAATTTCTCGCCGCCTGCATTTCCGGAGGCTCCTGCTGCGCGCGGCGCTGGTCGGAATAATTAGTCCAGCCGCCGAAAAAATCGTCAAACGCGCTGCCGAAGCCGCCATCGAAGTCAGAGTACCCGCGGCTATTTCCGCCCGGCTCACTGCCATACGCACTCGTTCCGTTTGCGCGCGCGTCGACAATCTGGCGGTACGCCTCCTGCACCTCCTTGAATTTTTCCTCAGCGGTCGGGTCATCCGGATTCTCGTCCGGGTGGTACTGCTTGCATTTTTCTCTGTATGCTTTCTTCAGCTCGGCGTCCGTGCAGTTTTCACTGACACCGAGCACCTTATACGGATCTGAGATCATTCGGCTCTGTCCTCATTTCTTTTCTTGAGAATTCCTCTGTACTTCACCCAGACCCCAGAATATATGATATTTCTCAGAATGTCTACATCCTGTACAATCGGAAGCTTCTCAAACTCCTTTGCGCACTCCGCCATCATCATCGTCAGCGTATTTTCCACGAGCGCATCGAAGTCCTTTCTGCCCCGGTACGATGTCCAGGGATTATAAAGCCCCTTCTTTTCATCATCTGGAAGGTCGTCGAACGCGTCCATGAGATACACAAACTTGCCCATGTAAAATCCCATTTTCCGCAGGATATCCGCCCAGATATCATCGTCCTTCATGACGAAGATCGCGCCGAGCACGTCGCCCGAAAGACCCGCCACCTCGTCCAGACTGCCGTCTTTCTTCTCTTCAAATGAAGACAGCCTCCCGATATAAGTCTTCACCGCCTCCGCCTGGCGCGGGTACTGATCCATAACGGATTCCGCGTGTTTCTTAAGAAGACGGACGCCCGCTTTTCCGCGGGCGCTTCCGTCATCATTCACATCGTCGAGACATTTGTAGTAGGCAAGCAGAAGCCCCATGTCGGCTGTGTAATCTGTAATAGCATTGAAAATCATGAGCTGCTTCCGGAACGGATGCAGAAGACAGGTGCTCTCGATCTCCGTGACAGGTGCCTCGTAGAGTGCGTTGAGGAGAATATCGAGAAACGTCATGTCATTCGGGAGGATCGCCTGCCCGCGGATCCCGTATCTCATTTTCAGGGAATGGCAGAGTCCGCAGTAAAAGCCGCGGTACCGCCTGAAATCCCTGATTTTCAGCTCTTCCTGATTAATCGTCACATAGCCGAACATAACTGCCGCTCCTGTTTACGTAGTCCTGTCAAACTGAGTATGACATTTCGGGCAGGTAATACGGATCCGTCCTTTATCTCTCGGAACCCGGACCTGCTGTCCGCAGTTCGGGCACTTGAAGAAGCGATATTCTCTGCGGCCGTCAAATTTTCTCTTCTGAACGCGGCACCAGCGTCCTATCCTGGCTTCAAGAGCCCGGAACCGCTCATTTTCCTCCCGTCTCCGCTCAAAGTTCTTCGACAGGATTCTGTAGTAAGACCAGGCAAATGCAAGAGCCGTCAGAAGATACATGAACCAGTTTCTAATAAACAGAGTCAGGATGCACAGTACCAGCGTCACGGTCAGCAGAAACTTCGCGTATTCATCTGTCCCGTATCGTCCCATCATGAATTTGCGGACGGAATCATTCAGCCTGCTGAAAAAATCCTTCATATCGCTTCAACCTTTTCCTGTTTCCCGCCTGAATGCAGACACATCATACAGCGAAAATATATGTGTGACAAGCAGACGGGAAAACGCTTAATAAAACTTTTATGCCTCGCCTCAGACAGTCGCAGCCGCTGTCTTCAGCGCAATTTCCATCATCTCATGGAAGCTGTCCTGTCTCTCCTCCGCCGAGAGCGCCTCGCCCGTGAAGATGTGGTCGGAGATGGTCAGAATCGAGAGTGCCTTCTTGTGGTCGAGGATCGACTGCATGTAGAGTCCCGCTGTCTCCATCTCGAGCGCAAGATGACCAGTTGCCTTCGCCTTCTTGTTGATGTCCGGGTCCGGATAATAGAAGAAGTCCGAGGTATAAACGGATCCCACGTCAGCTCTGACGCCGAGCTCCTTTGCCGCCTTCACAGCGCTCTGCAGCATGCCGAAGTCACAGACCGGAGCGAGCTGGCCCGGAAGATCGACAGCGGAGTTGAAATTGTCGTTGGTCGATGCGCCCATCGCGAGCACAACGTCGCGGACATGTACATCGTCTCCGAGTCCGCCGGCCGATCCGACGCGGATCGCCGCCTCTACCCCGAAAAATGTGTAGAGCTCGTGCAGGTAAAGGCACAGAGACGGAACTCCCATGCCTGATCCCATGACCGAGATCTCCTTGCCCTCATAGGTTCCCGTGTACGCAAGCATGTTGCGGACGTCATTTACGAGAACCGGATTTTCCAGATAGTGATCCGCAATATATTTCGCGCGGAGCGGATCTCCCGGCATAAGCACAACCTTTGCAAAATGAGTACCCGGCTTCAGCTCAATGCAGGCAGACGGTGAAGATGTCATCATGTTTCAGTACCTCCTTATCATCCAAATAATTTTTTCAAATTAACATCAAACGGCGGATACACGATGCCTTTGTCCGTGACGATGGCTGTCAGCAGACTGTGATCTGTGACGTCGAACGACGGATTGTAGCACACTTGGTCTCCTCGAGGGCCATCGGCTCCTTGTACCACTTCTTCTTGATCTCCTCCGGATCGCGGAGCTCGATCTTGATGTCATCGCCGGTCGGGCAGTTCATGTCGATCGTCGATGTCGGGCCGAGCGTGTAGAACGGAATGCCGTAGTACTTCGCGAGGATCGCGACGCCGGACGTTCCGATCTTGTTCGCAAAATCTCCATTTGCCGCGACACGGTCGCATCCGACGAAACACGCCTGTACCCAGCCCTGCTTCATGACGATCGACGCCATATTGTCGCAGATCAGCGTCACATCGACGCCGGCTTTCGTCAGCTCATAGGATGTGAGGCGCGCGCCCTGAAGGAGCGGTCTCGTCTCGTCCGCGAATACCTTGAAGTCGATGCCTCTCTCCTTGCCGAGGAGGACC
>ONSX01000089.1 GCA_900320615.1 uncultured Eubacteriales bacterium | reverse complement strand
TCGCAAGGCAGCTTCTGCCGCATCTGGGAGTTTTAAAATGACTGTATTTCCGCTGTTTGAGAATATCGACGGCAAGACCTTCCTTATTATCGGGGGAGGAAACACGGCGGCCCGCAAGGTCGGGCGCCTGCTCCAGTTCACGAACCGCATCGTCGTGATCGCCGAGGAGACAGATATCAGGGATGTGAAGGTAATCCGGCGGTCGTTTGAGGAGAGCGATCTGGACCGCGCGGATTTTGTGATCGCGGCAACCGACGACCGGTCGCTGAACCGGAAGATCGCGGAAGCGTGCCGGGAGCGCAGAATTCCGATCAATGTGGTCGACGACCCGGAGCTCTGCTCGTTCATTTTTCCGAGCGTCGTGAAGCGCGGCGATCTGACGGTCGGCATTTCGACCGGCGGCGCGTCGCCCGCATATGCCTCGCTGCTCCGGCGGACGCTTGAGAAGAACCTGCCGGACCATATCGGCGGTATCCTCGAGAGAATGGGAGCACTCAGAAAGACGGTCCCGTCGCTCATTCCGGATCAGAAGCGCCGCGCAAGGTGTTACAAGGAGATCCTCTCGGAGCTTCTTGTGCGCGACAATAACGTGGATGACGATGAGATCGGCGGGATCATTGAAAAGTATCAGTACAACTGCGAGTGAGAGAAGCGGCCGCTTAACAGGCGTTCTCCATGGGCTGTACCCATGAAGGACGCCTGTCTTTTCGTGAGATCATCAGCCGCTTACAATCAAGTAAGCGGGAAAGACCGGGAACTTAACCGTGGGATAAAGCGTATTCAACGCTCGTCTGGCGGGCAGATTTCACCTGCTCTGCGGGTCTGATGATGCGTGAAGAATGCGTCGCTTTCCCGGAATTTGACTGTGTCCGACTGCAGGCCGGACAGGAGGAATTTAAGATGAGAACAATTCGACTGGCAACAAGGGGGAGCCGCCTCGCAATGGTTCAGGCCCTCATGGTGAAAAAAAGTCTCGAGGAGGCGGGCGCGCCTGTTGAGATTGTCGAGGTGACGACGAGGGGGGACAGGGATCGTGTCCACGCGCTGACGGCGATCGGCGGAAAGGGCCTCTTCGTCCGCGGCATTGAGGAGAAGCTCCTGTCCGGCGAGGCGGACATCGCGGTCCACTGCGGCAAGGACCTGCCCTATGAGCTGCAGGATGGCCTTTTGGTCGCGGGCGTCCCGAAGGCGGCGGACCCGCGCGATATGCTGCTCGTCCCGGAAGAGAAGGTGAAAGATGCGGCCATTGGCGGCATGCGGGAAGCAAAGGCGCAGGCCGCTCATCTGACCTGCGCTGCGGTCACGGCCGGAACAAGTGAGGCCTGCTGTGGCCGGCATGACTTTTCCATGCCGCCGGGTGCGGTCATCGGAACCGGGAGCCCGCGGCGCCAGACGGAGCTCGCCCGGATTCTCCCGGGTGTGCACTTCCAGGATATCCGCGGCAACATCACGACGCGCATCCGCAAAATGCGGGACGGGGAGTACGACGGGATTATTCTCGCGAAGGCCGGCGTCGACCGGCTCAGCCCGGACATCCGGGGACTTGGGGTTCGCATTTTCAGCGAAGAAGAATGCATACCGGCCGGCTGCCAGGGAATCCTTGCGGTTGAGTGCCGCAGCGGGGACACGGAGATACGACACCTCCTTGAGTCGCTGACTGATGCGGAGACGAAGCGCCGCTACGACGTCGAGCGCTATCTCTTCTGCAAAATGAAGGCCGACTGCTCGATGGCGGTCGGCGTCCACGCTTGTGTGGAGGGAGATTTGGTGCGGATCGCGGCGATGCTTCGCGGAAGAAAGGCCGCAAGAGAGGGACTGTATGCGGACTTCCGCGCGATGTGTGATGAGATCGCCGCGGAGCTCACCGAAGGGTGAAGAAAGAGCAAAAACGAGGAGAAGTATGAGTGTGAACGATGAGACAAATGGAGCTGTCATATTGGTCGGGGCCGGCTGCGGCCGCGGCCTGATCACGCTGCGGGGACTCGAGGAGCTGCGGCGCGCGGACGCCATCGTCTATGACGACCTGATCGATGACGGACTGCTGAATGAGGCAAAGCCCGGCGCGGAGCTGATCTATGTGGGCAAGCGGCTCGGCAGACACAGCATGGCGCAGGATGATATAAACCAGATTCTGATTCGCTGCGCGAAGAAATACGCGCGAACGGTGCGTCTCAAGGGAGGCGACAGTTTCGTCTTCGGCCGTGGCGGCGAGGAAATCCTTGCGCTCCGGAAGGCGGCCGTGCCGTATGCGCTTGTGCCGGGCGTGAGCTCGTCGATTGCGGTTCCCGAGACTTTCGGTATCCCGGTCACACACCGGAAGACGGCGCGGTCGTTTACGGTCGTCACAGGCCACACGGCGGACGGGACGGGAGAAAACTACGAGGCGCTCGCAAAGCTTGACGGGACACTCATTTTCCTGATGGGTCTTAAGGCGGCGGATGCGATCGCGCAAAACCTGATCCGCTGCGGGAAGGACCCGGATACGCCTGCCGCGATCCTCTCAAACGGTTTTTCGGCAAATGAGACCCGCATTGACGCGACACTCGCGACGCTCGGGAAAATGGCGGAGAACGCGGCAACGCCCGCGATCCTTGTCGTCGGGCCGACGGCAGGCATGCACTTCTCTGCCACAATTCCGGGGTGGAACGATGCGGGACGTGCGCGCGTCCTTGTGACAGGCACGGAGAGCTTCACGGCGCGTCTTGCCGCGCGGCTTGAGATAGAGGAACTCAATGCGGATCGCTGCGTCTGCCTCAGGATTGTCCCGCGGCCGGAGCGGATCCCGGATGAATTTTCGGCCTGGGGCTGGATTGCATTTACCAGCGTCAATGGCGTCGATCTGTTCTTTGAGACACTGAGAGAGAGGAGAATCGATGTCCGCTTGCTTGTGGGCCTTCATTTTGCCGTGATCGGCAGAGGTACCGCCCGCGCGCTTGAAAGACACGGCGTGCCTGCCGATTTTATGCCGTCGGAATTTACGAGTGCCGCCTTCGGGAGGGAGCTTCCGGGAGCGATGAGACGCGTGGCAGAAACAGACGCGCGGGAGGCGTCCTCTGGAATGAATCATTCTGCCCTGGATATGCAGGAACCCGATCATCCGGAAGCTCCGGGAACAGTTCCGCGTCTTCTCATTCTCCGGGCCGCAAGCGGATCGCCTGTTCTTTTGGAGGAGCTGCGGGATGCAGGCGTAAAATTTGATGATGTCCACATCTATGACGCAGAGGCTGTGGATAACGATGCGGAAAATGAGCCCGCTTGTGGACAGGCTCCGGAAAATGAAGGCCCGGGAGAGACTTCGCGCAGGCAGAAAGAAACCGCGGGCGCAAAGGCGTATGATTACATAGTCTTTGCGTCCGCGGCGGGCGTGCGGGCTTACTTCGCGAGCCGGATGCTGCCGGCCGGCGCAGCCGTTGTCTGCATCGGACCGTCGACAGCGGAGGAATTTGCAGAGCACTCGGATGCGCCGTATCTCATGCCGGATGAGCACACGGCGGAAGGAGTCGCGAAGGTGATCTGCCGCAGTCTGGAGAGATCGCTCTGAGCTGGTCCGAATCGGAACGGGCCTGCTTCATCCGATCCTTCTTGCGAGTTCTCCGGCCTCTTCAACGACTGCCTCGAATTTCCGGAGCGCCGTGTCGATCGGGGCAGGTGTCGTGAGATCGACGCCCGCATATTTCAGCTCGTCGAGCGGATCGCGGGAGCCGCCCATGGACAGGAAACCGAGATAGCGGTCTGCGGCCGGCGCGCCTTTCGTGCGGATGCCCTCGGAGAGAGCGACCGCCGTCGAGTAGCCGGTTGCGTATTTATAGACGTAGAATGGTCTGTAAAAATGAGGAATTCTCGCCCACTCATACTGGACTTCGTCGTCGAGGACAAGGTCAGGCCCGAAATAATCCGCGGTGAGATTCTTGTACAGCGCGTTCAGCGCCGCCGGCGTCAGCGCCTCGCCGTTTTCGGCCATCCGGTGGGCCTTCATTTCAAATTCTGCGAACATCGTCTGGCGGTAGACTGTCCCCTTGAATGCCTCGAGGTACTGGTTCAGAAGGCGGAGACGCTCAAGCGGGTCCAGTGTCTTCGAGAGAAGATTTTCGATGAGCAGGTTTTCGTTGACCGTGGAGGCAACCTCCGCGACGAAGAGCGTGTACTCCGCGTAGTGCGGCTGCTGCGTGTGGTTGGCGAGATATGTGTGCATGGAGTGGCCCATCTCGTGTGCGATGGTCGAGACGGCGTCAAGCGTGCCTGAGAAATTCGTGAGAATAAACGGGTTCGAGTTGTATGTCCCGGACGAATAAGCGCCGCCCGATTTGCCTTTGTTCGGATAGACATCGATCCAGCGGTCGCGAAATGCGCGCTTCACGGTGCGGACATAGTGCTCACCGAGCGGCGCGACAGCGTCGAGCACCATTTTTTGAGCCTCTTCATATGTATAGCGCTTTTCATCTCCGGAAATGAGGGGCGCATAGAGGTCGTAGTAGTGCAGCTCGTCGAGATGGAGCATCTCTTTGCGCAGGCGGACATAGCGGTACATCGCCGGCATGTGTGCGCGGACAGTCGCGATCAGATTGTCGTAGACAGACGCCGGGATGTGCTCGCCGGCCTGAGACATTTCGCGTGACGAGCCGTAGTGACGGGCCGCCGCCCCGGCAGCCGCGCATTTGACGGCACCGGAATAAGTTGCGGCAAATGTGTTGATGTGTTCCCGGTAGGCTTTGTAGTATGAGCGGAACGAGCGCTCCCGGAGCGTGCGGTCGCTGCTCATCTGAAGCGGAATGTAACCGGAGCCTGTGACCTCGTGCATCTGGCCGTTTGAATCCTTCACTGGATCGAAGAGAAGATCGGCATCCTGCAGGTTTTCTGCGATCTGCTGCGGCGCGGAGAAGACCTCGCCGAAGGAGGCGAGAAGCTTTTCTTCACGCGCGGTCAGCGTGTGCGGCTTGTCGCGAAGAAGCTTCACGAGGAGATAGCGGTAATCCCTGAGCTTGGGGTCGTCTGTGAGCGCCTTCAGCGTCTCTTCCGGGAGAGAGAGAATCTCTGGATCCGCGAAGGCTGTGGCTGAGATGGCCTGTACGTATTTGCCGTAGATCTGCGCGTACATGGACTGTGCGTCAGCGGCGCGCGTGTCCTCGCTCCGACGGAGCGAGGCGTAGCAGAAGAGGTCGGAGAGCAGAAGACTGAGGTCCGTGTCCGCCTTGAAATACGCGAGCACGTGGTCTGCGTCCGTGAGCTTTCCCTGAAATGCGCTGACAGCTGCGATCTTATCATCGACGACGCCGAGAGCCTCTCTCCAGGCGTCGTCATCCCTGTAGAGCGTCGACAGGTCCCACATAAAGGCCCTGTCCATATCCTTGCGTTCCTTTACTTCCATAATATACGATGTGCCGCCGGACCGGCGGCCCCTCCTTTCCTGCATGCCATAGCGGGAAACGCAAAGCGTTCCGGGCCATGGAGGTGCTGAGTCGTGACAATAATCCTATTTAATCACAGTTCGGGAGGAAGAACAACGACAGAGGTGCTGTGCCGTTTGCCCCATCTCAGACCGGAATGGTATGAGACCCATCGCAGATTTATATTTAAAATTGTATACAATAGGCAGATTTTCTGGCGTGAGAGGCTGAAAAACCCGCCATTCATGCGGGAATTTTATTTTCATAATCGATAGTATGATATCGATAAAAACGTAAGAAAGCCCTAAAAACCGCATTTTGCATATGTCATTTTGTATCAAATCATGTTCATGAGAAAAAAGTATTGCGTTTGTATATTGTATACATTATAATCTCATTTGTAAGCGAAAGGGAGCTGCGAACAGAAACGGAAATGTTCCGGCGCCTATCCAGTTAATCAAGGTAACAGATGTTTTTTACATTTTTCTTTGAGGAGGAATCATGCAGGAAAACGCAGCATGGGAAGGCTTCCAGGGACGTCTCTGGAAGGAAGAAATTAACGTTCGTGATTTCGTTCAGAAGAACTACAC
>ONSX01000033.1 GCA_900320615.1 uncultured Eubacteriales bacterium | reverse complement strand
TGCCTGACTTGTCAGGTGGAAACTTAAATATCAAACTTCTTAAATAGAACCGTCAGGTTCTTAGAAGCCACCTACCTTTAGGTGGGTGGTAGTTCACCAGGGATTGCGCAGGCTTCTCCCTCAGTATATGAGGCTCAGGATAAGATTTGCAGGAGGACACAAAGAAGTTGAATTTTTATTTTGCGCCGATGGAGGGGATTACCGGGCTTACTTTCCGGAATGTGCACCGGGAGCTATTCCCGCAAATAGACCGCTACTACGGGCCGTTTATCGCAGCGACGCAGACACTGTCACTGAAGAAGAAGGAAATCCGGGACACCGACCCCGACAGGAACCGGGCGTACACATTTGTCCCGCAGGTTCTCACAAACAGTCCGGAACAGTTCGTCTGGGCCGTCTCTGAGATGCAAAAGCGCGGCTACGGCGAGGTCAATCTCAATCTCGGCTGTCCCTCGGGTACGGTCGTCCCGAAATTCAAGGGTGCGGGCATGCTCGGAGACATGGATCGTCTCGACCGGTTCTTTGACTCATGCTTCAGCCTCATGGACAGGCAGATACCGGGCTGGAACCGGAAAGGGCCATTAAAGGCAGGCCCTTCCCCTGCTCTTGCACAGAGCGGATCTCCCGCTCCGGCTGAGGAAATCCGCTCCGTGCGGATCTCCGTCAAGACACGGATCGGTCTTGATGACAGGAAGAACCTTCCGCAGCTGATCGCTCTGCTCAACCGCTATCCGTTCTCCGAAATCATCGTTCACCCGCGGCTCCGGACAGACTTCTACGGAGGATCACCGGACCTTGAGGCCTTCCAGCTGTGTGCGGAGGGCATTTCCCATCCGGTCGCCTACAACGGAGATCTCTTCTCTGCGGAGGATTTCCGCAGGATCACAGCACGTTTTCCAAGCCTCTCCGGCATCATGTCCGGCCGCGGTCTCCTCGTCAATCCGGCTCTTGTCCGGGAAATGAAGGGCGGCCGCCCGCTTGAGGCAGACGAGCTCCGCCACTTCCATGACCTCCTCTTCGGCCGTCTGCTCAAAGATATGCCGGGCGGCGGCAATGTTCTCTTCAAGATGAAGGAGCTCTGGTTTTACATGGGACAAGATTTTCCGGATGCTGGCCCGTACATAAAAAAGATAAAAAAGGCGAAGACGCCTGCGGACTACCGGATCGCAGCCGATCGGCTCTTTGATGAGTGTTCCATGTGTGTTCCGGAGCGCCCCGTATTCTGAGTGCACGCCTCACCCTGTCCTCGCGACGCTTTCCTTCCCGAACCCGCAGGTCTCTGAGACGATAAAGCGCGGCCTGTGCTGCGCCTCCGTATAAATTCTCGCGATATAGAAGCCGATGATGCCGAGGCTGATCATGATAATCGCCCCGATAAAGAGCTGCAGAAGAATGACGGTTGTAAAGCCGCCGAGCGCGACGCCCTGTATTTTCTGGACCAGCGCAGTCACACCGAATATGACGGCGACGGCCAGCATCAGCAAACCGAGATAAGTCACGATCTGCATCGGGGCCGCCGTAAATGAAGATATGCTGTCGAGCGCGTAGCGGCCGAGCTTCGCCGGCGTCCATTTTGTCCTGCCGGCCTTCCGCTCCTCAACCTCATATCCGACCTCCGCGCTGCGAAAACCGACCCAGAAGGACATGGCCCGGAAGAACGTGTTCCGCTCCGGCAGATGCCTTAACACCGTGACGACCTCCCGGTCAAGCAACTTGTAGTCCGACGTATCCTCGAGAGAAAATCCCGACGCCTTCGACACAAAGTGGTAAAACAGTGAGGCGGCTCCCTTGTGCGCCGCACTCTCCTGCCCCCTCGAATACTTGACGCCCTCGACGACATCGACTCCCTGCCGCCAGAGCGCAAACATCTCCGGCAGCTTTTCCGGCGGTTGCTGCATGTCACAATCAATGACCGCGAGGCACTCCGTCCCGCAGTTCATAAGACCCGCAAAGACGGCCCCCTCCTTGCCGAAATTTCTTGAAAAATGCAGTCCCCGCACCGCGGGCCTTTCCGCAGAGCACGACCGGATTCTTTCCCATGTCCGATCCGAGGAGCCATCATCGACAAAGACAATCGCATGCCTGATTCCGGCATCCGTGAGCACATAGCTGATCCTCTCCGCGGCATACGCGATATTGTCCTCCTCGTTGAAGGCCGGCACAATGACCGTGAGCGTCCCGTCTCTCACGAATCCCTCGTCCAGGATATGGGCCGGTTCCTCCGCCGTATATTGTTCGTTCTGATCCATTTGCAAATTTCTCTTTCTATGCCAGCTTTCTTTACCGCCGGAGGCTTTCCGTCGTCCTGTAAATCCGGATTCTTCCGTCCTCCGACGTATAGACCAGAGGAAAAGTCTTCGCGATTGTGTCCTCGTGCGGCTCGCACCCGTCGAGCGTCATGCCGTCTTCATAGAGAATATATGTGATGCCCTCCTGCCTCGCAGTCTCCTGAAGCTTTGCGCTATCGTATGTCCCGTACATGATGTCGGCCTTCCTGAGGCGCGCGTCCGTGTCGTATCCGGCTGACCACGCGTAGTACGGCCAGCCAAGGTAGAGCATGCGGCCGGACAGCGTAACCTCATTCATCGAGTATTCCGGTGTAAGCAGCAGATCCTTCTCCGTCGTATGCTCCGTGAGAAACGCCGTGACATCACTTTCAAGATTGACCGTAAGGCTCCGGTTGTCCCCGTTGTCCCGGCAGATGATGGCAAAGTCATAGACACCGGTCGCCGTGAGCGCAATGATAAGAACGGCCGCGACAAGTCCCGCCGGAACACGCATGTTCTTTGTCTTTGCAAGATCTGCGACGACGCCGGCCCACATCACCGCGAGAAATGCCATCGAGATCATGATATATTTCTCGTTGACTGTGACATCCGGCGTGAGCGAGACGGTGAGCGCAAACACGACTGGCAGAAGGAAGCACACAAGTGCTGTGCGGTACAGCCGTTTTCGCACGAGAAAAATGAGAGCCACGGCCCCGACAACCGTAAGTCCCATCGTCTGGAAGAGATAGCTGATAACACCCGCCGGGCTCTTATCAGTCGCAATGAAGCCCCAGTAGAACGAAAATGAAAATGCGCTCTCACGAATGAATACCTTCGACTGAAGCCAGGTGAGTGCGACCGCAAGCAGTGCCGCGATGACGTAGTCCTCCTTGTGGTCCGAGAAGATGGCCATTCCGAAGAGAATGAGGAGCGCACCGATCACACAGGCGCCGTTCCAGAACCCGCAAAGGCCGAGAATGATGCCGGCAAGAGCTGCCGGGCCAGGAGCTGCCGCCCTCCAGGCCGCGCGGGTTTCGAACCGCGCAAGAAGCCACGGGAGGCCGGTGAGCCGGGACATGCTGCCTGCTTGAGGCGCAGAAGCCGCGGCGCTCTGATGCATCGTCTGTTTTCCCGGCGAAGTCTCCGGGAGATTCTCCCGTCCATCGCAAGTCCGCTCCCCGGTCAGCTGATCCCGCGCAGTCTCCGCTGTGGTTTCATTTTTCGAGTCGGCTCGCTCGACATAAGAGAAGAAAAACCAGATCACAGCGGCGGCGATCAGAAGACCGAAACCGAGATGCCGCTGGTTTAAGTAAACGTTGTAGTTCCATAGACCCCAGTTCTCATTCTGCGTGTAGCCGATAAACGTGGTGTTGTCTTTCAGAGCTGACGCGAGATCGCCGCTTTTCATGTGCTCGAGAGCAAAGCGGAAGAACGCGGTCCCGCTCCGGAAGAAAAAGAAGACCACCGTCAGAATCTCCGCGGAAAAGGAACGGAAGAGGCGCGCCGCAAGCTGCGTGAGAACCATAAGGAATCCTGTCAGCGAGAGGGCCGACACCAGGTTGTAGGCCCAGTCAATGCGGAGACCGAGGTACTCAAGATTGCCCGCAAGGAACTGAAACATAAAATGGTATTTCACATCCGATCCGCCAAAATGCGGGTACTGCGTCGGATAATTTGCGCCCTCGGAAAAAGAACGGATCATCGCCGTGTGCGGCGCGTAGTCACTGAACACCGTGTAGCCGGCGCAGAGCATCCCGTCTTTTACGTGGAAAACATATATTTCCGTTGCGAGCACAAATACAAAAAGAATTCCGTAGAACACGCACTCCCGCATAAAGCGCCGCCTGTCCGCAATGAGGCCCGTGCAGCGGACAAGGCGCGGGGCCGCGTGCTCCGGTCCGTCGTCCTTTTTTTCTTTCAGGGAACCTGTCCCCGCAATCCCGGAGTCTTCTTTCTCCGTCCTCTTTCTGCAACGTCTGCAGCGAAAAAACAGAAAGAAAGCCACAAATCCTGCAAGAACGACCGCGTTCGCAGCACCGAGAGGCTGCGATACGCCGGCCCGGACATGAAGAAGAAAAGCCAGGATGTACAGGCACCACGTCACAACCAGTACGCCCGCTCCAAATGACACGGGCAGAAAAATCCAGAGCCGGTTCAGGCCCTTCTCTCCCTCCCCGGCGCGACTGAGAAGTCTTTCCGCGATCAATGCACCGGCAAGAAATGATACGGCAAGATAAACCAAAGACAGCATGAAGTCTCCAAACTCTCATCTCCCTGCTTCGCAGGGCTTCACAAAATAGTTCCCGGCAGAACACTCCGTTCGCGCATGCAGTTCACGAATTGCCGCGCGGCATGATCTCGTCGGAGTCGAGCACGATCGTAAACGGTCCGTCGTTGACGAGCGACACCTTCATGTCCGCCCCGAACTCTCCGTGCCTTACGACCGGCACTGACTCCGCGCATTTTTTCAGGATATACTCGTAGAGCGCTTCCGCATGTTCCGGCTTTCCCGCCCTGACAAATGAAGGGCGGTTGCCTTTCCGGCAGTCCGCATAGAGCGTAAACTGGGAGACAATGAGGAGACTCCCGCCGACTGACGCGAGGTTCTTATTGGTCAGGCCCTGTTCATCCTCGAAAATACGAAGCCCGATCATTTTCCGGACCATTTTGTCCGCGATCGCCTCTGTGTCGGAATCTTCCACACCGACAAGCACAAGAAGTCCCTGGTCGATCGCTCCGATCTCCTGTCCGTCCACGGTGACAGAAGATCGCAGAACTCTCTGTATGACAAATCTCATGGCGCATCCTCCGTTCTTGTCGCGATCCAGTAGGCCCCCATGGTCTGCCCCGGCTCGTCAGTCACATCGTCGCTCAGATACTTTTCAAGGCCGCAATCTGCCGGATCCCAGGCCCGCGCCTCCTCAACCGTTCCATATTCGATCTCCGCGTACCAGAATCCGGTCGGCTGTCCCTCGTCGACATGATTGACCTCAAGCTTTTTTCCATCCGGCAGCCGGTAGGTGCGCCGCACCTTCGGAATGAGCGGAAGACCGATCATCGTCTCAATGCTGCTGAAAGTATCGCGGTCAAGCCTGATCTCGATCTCCTGCCTCGCGATGCCGCTGCCCTTCTTAAGGCACAGGACATACGCTGTGTCCCCACCTCTCATGGCCTCCTCGCGAATCCGCACGGTCGGTCTGACCGTGAGATAACCCTGCCGCATCGACTGTTCAAAAAGAAGGGGAAGGTCCGCATCCGGCCAACCCCCGACCATCCATTTTCGTTCGATCTCCATATTATCCTCCGTATCTGTCCAAGGCCTGTGCCAGTCCGCGTCTCTAACGCAAGAGTCCCCGGACAGACGCACATTGTCCATGCAAATTTATCTCAGCGTCTCTCTCTGGATCGCCACCTCGATCATGGCCGCGTCAAGCTCCTCAAGCGGGAGCCATACCGGCAGATGATGCCAGCCGTCCGCGACGCGCAGATAGAGGCGTCCGTCCCTCTCGGCGGCCCCGTAGGCGACCATGTGGTTATTTCCATAGAGCGGATGATGGTGAAGCATGAGATAGAGAAGACTCCCGCGGCCCAGCGCCTCGAGCGCATTCTCCTCCGTGAGGCGCGTCGCCGCCAGGGGATATGCATCTTCGATCCGGAAAGCCCGGAGGCAGGCGCGGATATAGGACCGCACGCGGAAGGGCACCGTTCCGCCGAACCTTCCGAAAATATCCGCATTGATGTACATCAGCTCCCGCTCGCCGAGCATGGCGACCGCCATATAGACCTTCTCGTCCGCGACGCGGATAGGATAGAAATTGTCCGCGTTCCCGCGCTCAAGTCCCGTCCTGTCAACCGGCTTTACGAGGCGTCTCTCCGCGCCGAGCGCAATCATCAGGTTCGTGATGGCCGCCGGCCCCCAGTTCCTGTCAAATCCCTGCTCCGCGTACTCAAACTGCGCGGACGTACAATAGGCTTCCTCAATTTTTCTCTGCATTTTCCGCAAAATGAACCTCCCTGTCCTGTCACCACGCCTCAAGTTACGCGCCATTCGAAATCGTACGCAGCTGCGAATATCAGGGCGATACCGCAAACTGCCTCCGGCGCCTGCTGTCAGCCCTCTCCCTGCCCGGAGAGGCGCTGTATATCCTCCCGGAGCTCACGCGCTGACATGCGAAGCGCACCGAGACGCATGACCGTCAGCTGTTCAAGGCCATCCGAAGTCGCGACTGTGATATGGTACTTTCCGCCGAGCTCATGCACCATTCTCTCGATTCTCGAATCGGCCGTCTCATTTTCTTCCGTGTAGAGGATCTCAAGGCCATTCTTCTCCTCCCTGGACCCGCGCCCGCCCTTCGTTTTCCAGGCGTCGAACACAACGGTCATCCGGATTCCGAGATAGCCCCGGTAATTTTCGAGAATATCGACGAGCTTTCCGCGGGCAGCATCCATGTTCTTCTCAAAGAGGGCTCTGAGATCGGGCCACGCATATATCATATTATACCCGTCAATAATAAGATAGGATTTTTTTTCATCCTTCTTCGGGTAAATTGGCTTCCCGTGCTTATCGAGCTTCGGCCGCACCTCCGTCCGGCGCTTTGAAGGGGAGGAACGGCTTTGCTCCCGCTCACGCACCTCCGTCTCGGACCGCCCGCCGAATTCCCTCCGATAAATCGCGAGGAACTCCTCATCCTCCTCGAGGGGTACGTCATTTTTCTTGCGGATTCCTCTGCCGAATCCATTATCCACGCCAAATGCGTCCGACCCGTTATAGAAAGAAGCATCCTCGTTGTCCCCGCTCCATGCGGCTGGGACATGCATATACTCCCGGACCTTGTCCCACGGAACAATGAAACCGGCCCCGTGTGAGCAGAACACAGATGAACATGGATTGTCCGTATCCCGCTCCGCGTCATAACCGATGCGCCGGATCACTTCCTCCGCGTTGTGGCAGGGCGCGCAGCCCTTGTAGACAAACGTGCACGTTCCCTCTCCTCTCGTATAAGAGCGGAGAGTCGCCGCGTATCCGGCGGTCTCGGACGCAGGAACCTCACCGCGAAGCACTGCCGTTCTTCCCGCCGCTTTCTCACTGAAGGCGGGCGGCTCCGTCTTTGCACCCATGGCGGCAAGGTCAGTCAGGGCGCGTCCCACCGCATCCTCCGGCACCTCCATAAAAAATGAATACACCGGCTCAAGCAGCACGCACTCCGTGCTCATAAGCCCCTGCCGGATTGCGCGGCGCGTCGCCTCCCGGAAGTCGCCTCCCTCCGTGTGTTTTACGCTCGCGCGTCCGGCAAGGAGTGTAATCCGGACGTCCGTGAGCACGGAACCCGTCAGAACGCCTGGATATTCCCGCTCGAGAACATGCGTCATAACCAGCTGCTGCCAGTGCCGCGCAAGGACATCGGTCGGACATTTCGTGAAGACTTGAACGCCGCTGCCGGGGTCACCGGGCTCAATCAGGAGATGCACCTCTGCGTAGTGGCGCAGCGGCTCAAAATGTCCGACTCCCTCGACGGCCCTCGCGACCGTCTCCTTGTAGATCACTTTCCCCGGCCCGAATGACACATGGATTCCCAGATCCTCCCGGACCATGCGGGCAAAGATGTCGGTCTGGACATCTCCCATCAGCTGGATGAGGATAGACCCGTGCGGCTCATCCCAGACAATATGAAGCTCCGGGTATTCCTCCTCATAGGGAAGAAGGTGCCGGTAGACGTCCCTCGCGTCCGCGTCCGGAGGAAGAAGCAGTTCACAGATCTCCACCGGCTCAAGAAGTGGCTCTGTGGTACCGGTCTCTGCGCCGAGGCAGTCTCCCGGCTTTGTGTCATCAAGGCCGGTCACGGCGCAGATGTCGCCGGCCCGAACCAGCTCCGCCGTCTCGTATTTTTCTCCCGAGTAGAGGCGCAGCTGGTCCGCCTTCCACTCCTTGCCGCGAACCCTGACAGGCTCCCGCACGCGTAGAGACCCGCCGGTCAGCTTCAGCCACGTGAGCCGCATGCCCTGCGTATCTCTTGCGATCTTGTACACCCGCGCAGCAAATTGATCCGGCCACAGCTTCTCCCTCGAAAAACGGCAGATGCCGTCAAGGAGTTCTCTCACTCCGGTCATGCGGAGCGCCGATCCAAACCAGACCGGGAAAAGCTGTCTCCGGGCAATGGCCCCGGCGACATCGCTCTCCTCCACTTCTCCAGCCTCCAGGTACTGATCGAGAAGCGTCTCATTTCCCGTGGCCACATCCTCCGCCCACGCCCCGTGTCCGCCTGATTCCGCAGAGCACGCCGTGAAATCGACGCAGTTTCTGTCAAGCTCCTCCTTCAGACCCGCCAGGACCTGCTCTTTTTCAGCGCCGGAAAGATCCATCTTGTTCACGAAAATGAAAACCGGTATGCCGTAGTGCCGGAGGAGTCTCCACAGCGTCCTCGTGTGACTCTGCACGCCGTCGGTCCCACTGACCACAAGCACAGCCGCGTCCATGACCTGAAGCGTTCTCTCCATCTCGGCTGAGAAATCGACGTGTCCCGGCGTATCAAGAAGAATCAGCTGCCTTCCGCCCCACGTAAGGCGGGCGATTTTTGAAAAAATCGTGATTCCCCTCTCCTTCTCCGCCGGGTCTGTGTCGAGGAATGCGTCCCCGTGATCGACGCGTCCCGCCTTTCTGATCGTCCCCGACAGGTACAGCATGGCCTCAGCCAGCGTCGTCTTTCCCGCGTCGACATGTGCCGCAATTCCCAATACCAAATCGTCCACCTCACTTTTTCTGTTCTGTCAGCTCGCTGTTCCTGCCCGGCTGCCAGGGCGCTCTTTTGCCGCAGCGCTCTCCTGCGCCTGCCCGGAGCATTCTTTTGCCGCAGCGCTCTCCTGCGCCTGCCCGGAGCATTCTTTTGCCGCAGCGCTCTCCTGCGCCTGCCCGGAGCATTCTTTTGCCGCAGCGCTCTCAGCCTCCCGCAGAATTTCCTCCGAGGCCTCCGAAAATGACAAGTCATACTTCTTCGCAAGATGCGCGGCGTCCTCGTATTCGGGCTTCATTTTCCAGCCATCCGGCCCCTCCGCGGCTTTGATCCGCACGTCTTCTCCCCGCACGCGGACGCTGTACACGCGCCGGTCAAGGCAGCTTCTCTCCACGCGAAAACGCCTGATTCCAATCGTCGTCGTCTCACGGAAAATGACCTGCTCGACCGCTTCTCGCTTTTCTTCCGTGCATAGCGCCCGGAGGATCCACGCCGGTCTGCTTTTCTTCATAAAGCATGGCTCGTAGTGGGCATCCCGCACACCGGCCGCAAAGAGCTTCTCCATGCAGTATCCGAGCTGTTCCCCGGTGCAGTCGTCGATATTCGTCTCAAGGCACCAGATCGTCTCTGTCGTTTCTTTGTCTCCGGAAGAAGCCGCTGTTCCGACAGACACGGTGCCAGGAGATACGGTCCGTTCGGCAGAAATCGTCTCCTGCCGCTCTCCTCCGGCCGCACCCTCTCCGCTCTCAAACAAGATCACCCTGAGAATGCCGGCCGGCTCGTAGTCCCGTTTTCCTGCCCCGTAGCCGACAGCCGTGATGTCTGCATGGCACGGAATCTCATCTGTTGTCTTTACGGCGGCCAGAAATGCGGCTCCCGTCGGCGTCACGCGCTCTCCCTGCCAGTCCTGATGGATATGAAGACGAATGCCCTGGCGCTTTGCAATATTGAGGACAGCTGGAACCGGAACCGGAAGAATCCCGTGCTGGCAGCGGATCATACCCGTCCCTTCAGCGAGCGGAGGAACGACAACCGCATCCGCGCGGAGACTGTCCATGAGCACCGCGCAGGCGACGACATCAACGATAGAATCAACTGCGCCGACCTCATGAAAATGCACTTCGTCCACCGGCACGTTGTGGGCCTCTGCCTCCGCCTCCGCGAGAATCCGGAAAATCTTCTCCGCAAGCGTCCTCGCTGTATCCGTCATGTCCGTCTTTGCGAGAACCTGCCGCACATCCGCATAGCTCCGGTGCTCATGGTGGGCCCGATGGCCGCCGCTCCCATGGCCATTTTCCTCCCGATCCGCATGCGTCATGCCGGACTTTGCATTTCCCGCGCTCTCATCATTCTCTCCCGCGTCCGGATCTTCGCATCCCGCGCGCCCGCGGTTCTCTCCCGCATCCGGATCTTCGCATTCCGCGCGCCCGCGGTTCTCTCCCGCGTCCGGATCTTCGCATCCCCCGTCCGCATGGATCTGCTCCGGAAGGCTTCCATAAAGATAGGCCATGTCGTGGTCGTGATTTTCATGCGCCCTGTCAAGAATCACATGGAAATCAAGGCAGGATATGCCCGCCTTCTTTACACGCGAGATCTTCGTCCGAAAGCCTGAAAGCGGAAGGCTGGCGACTGCCCTCTCGAGAGCCGCGCGGTCCGCCCCGAGATCAAGCAGGGCCGCGGCCGTCATGTCCCCGCTGATTCCGGCCGCGCACTCGAAAAACAGTGTTTTCATTTTTATCCTCCAGATCTGATGTCGTATTTATAGCTAATTATACAGCATACTGCTCTCTTATTCTTATTGAAAAATAAAAGCCGGAACAATTGACACAATTCCATTCTAGTGTTATATTACTGATAGAACAGAGATGACAGTCTTTCAGGTGTCACCTGTTCACGGTAGTAAATGGAGGTGTCCATTATGACAAAGGATTATTATGACGTACTCGGAGTCAGCAGAAATGCCGACGACAAGGAGATCAAGAAAGCATATAGAAAACTCGCAAAGCTCTATCATCCGGACACAAATCCGGGCAATAAGGCAGCGGAAGAAAAATTCAAGGAAGTCAACGAGGCATACAGCGTCCTCTCCGATCCAAAGAAGAGAAAAATGTATGACCAGTTCGGTTCAGCCGCATTCGACGGCAGCATGGGGCAGGGCGCAGGAGCCGGCCAGACCGGTGGAGGCTTCGGCGGCTTCAGCGGAAGCGGCTTTGACAGAAACGGCGGCTTCCATTCGTTTCATTTTTCAGGCGGAAATGCCGATGATATGGATGACATCCTGAAACATTTCTTCGGAGGAGGTTTCAGCGGCGGCCATTCCGGCGGAAACAGAACCTACAGCTACTCGTACGGCACAGACGGCGGCAGCGGTTTCTCTGATTTCGGCGGCAGTACCTACAGCAGCGAAAAGGGCTCGAATCTCGACACCGACGTGTCGATCAGCTTCGACGAGGCTGTCCGCGGCTGTGATCGGATTATCCGCCTGCAGAGCGGGTCCGGCACAAAGAACCTGCAGGTTCACATCCCGGCCGGCATCGACGAGGGTCAGTGCGTACGTCTCGCCGGCAAGGGAAATGCAGGGCCGGGCGGCAATGGCGACCTGATGATCCACGTACACGTCGGAAAGAGCCAGACCTATACGCGTGACGGCCTCGATGTCACTTCGCAGATCAAGGTGCCGCTTGACACGGCCGTTCTCGGCGGAGATGTTCTCGTCCACACGCTGTACGGCGACATCGTATGCCGGATTCCGGCAGGCACGCAGTCCGGAAGGAAGATCCGTCTGAGAGGAAAGGGAATTGTATCCATGAGGAATCCGTCCGTACACGGCGATATGTACGCCGAGGTCCTGATCCAGTTCCCCGAGGATCTTAATATGGGCGAGACGAGGAAGTTCAGAGAGTTTCTGCATACATACAGAAAGAACAGAAACGAAGATGCAAAGACCGGAGCCGCATAAGCTCCGGCCTTTTTTTGCAATCAGATAAGTGGAAAAAGGAACCGTCGCACGAGGCGGTGAGTGCGGCAACTCCGTCTGTCAATGCAGCAGGATTGCGGGAATTGCAAACCAGTGAAACATTTCTCCGGTGGATGGAGTCCTGCGCGTCTGCCGGACATTTCTCAAATGTCTATAATTGTGTATTCATTTCAAATTGTTTGGTTTGATTGACACAATTATTGCGCTATGAATTTGATAAATCTGATTTTTCTCTTGACATTTCTCCGTCAATCCGCTAATATATAGTCAACAGATAACAAGAGAGATGAATAGAAAAAGAAACCGCACGACGGATCTTCCGGACAGACAGTGACGAGAAAGCTGCCGCGGAGGAAATTTCAAAGGGAGGTACAGTCCAAAGGAAATACAACGAACCACCCCACAAAGTCTTCAGTGAGAGCTGAAGCAGACGATTAGAAACAGATCAATCAGTGAGGGATGTTTCAGATCGTTAAGAGAAAATCTTCATTACAAAAAGATTTTCGAGACAGCACAAGAGAATGGAGGTACAGACCAACAGGTTCATAACGATTCACCCCACATATTTCTGACGGGAGGTACAGACCAATCTACAGGTAAATGAAGTACCCTATCGAATCAGATGAATGAACTTTTTCATGAAGGAGGTACGGACCAACAAAAACATGACGATCCACCCCAAAAAGATGTAAATACGGGAGGTATAAACCGAAGTTCTGATTTGTGATTTACCCCAAAGTTCACTAAAGGAGGCTTAGTCCATTGGAGACTGAACATTTATAAGCGGCATTCGAAGACGAGAAATTCGAATGCCGCTATTACTTTGCCCATAACCACTTGAATTATTCCAGAGAGTGCAGATCCACTCTGTACGATTCCGGATCGTTCCGATCGAGATAGACACGCACCGTCTTTCCAATGATCTCCTTCCCCGGATATTCCGGCACAGGATCACTCGAATACGTCTCTTCAATTCCCGTTCCAGGCTCCGTATATCGGCACAGAACGACAAATGAATCGCGTTCATCCGCCATATGGAGGCTGCGCGTGATCCCGATAATCTTCGCCTTCACATAGCCCTCTGCCGGTACCTTCACGTGTCTTTCCTGAAATGCAGCGCCAGACGTCGTCGTACTTCCGACCTCAGAGCTCTTCCGCTCCGCATAGAACCGGTACAGAAGAAGGGCCGCCCCGCATGCCATGAGAAGTCCCCCGCATATCGTATAACGGTTCGCGTAATCCGGGATCAGGGCCCGGCCGCCTGACACAATTCCGTACACCATCACGCCCATGCCGACCGCCGCGATCATAATGCTGAAAATAACCAGCACATGCTCCGCAAGTCCTGTGTTTTCTTTTCTGCTCTGTTCTGACAAATATAACTCCTTGTCTCCGATTTTCCTGACCGGTATATCGGTGCGTTTCTCTGTCTTTTGATAATGGTTCAGTGCTCCGGATTCTGGGGCTCTGAAGTGTTATCTTCATTTTTTCTATCGTTTATCCTCGCCTCAGGCGCCCGTGCAGGCGGCCCTGCAGGAGGCTGTTCAACGGTTCTTTTTTCTCCTCTCCCGTCTGCCGTGCGGCCTGTCCACATGTCTCTGCCCCGCCGGCTTCTCATTTTCCAGACCGGATGAACGCACATGACTGCCTCCATCCGAACGGATATGTTCCGGCGCGTGAACCCGTCCGGACGGATGGACAACATGCCCGGCCCTTCGCACAATCTTCCGCGGCGGAATGAGGCAGGTCTTATCGAAACCGATCAGATCCTCGCGGTGCTCCTCGAGCAGAGCTTCCTTCACCAGCTCATAGTTTTTCGGATCTCTGAACTGGATCAGAGCCCGCTGCATCGCCTTCCGATGCGGGTCCCGCTCAACGTACACCGGCTTCATGGTAAGCGGATCAAGTCCCGTGTAGTACATAGTCGTCGATACCGTTCCCGGAGTCGGATAAAAATCCTGTACCTGCTCCGGCATATATCCCATTTTCCGGATATACTCCGCAAGGGCGATTGCATCCTTCATCGTGGAGCCCGGGTGAGAAGACATGAGATAAGGCACGACAAACTGGTGGAGACCCAGTTTCTCATTGATCTTATTGAATGCATCGACAAATGCATTGTACACGCTGACGGGCGGTTTTCCCATCTCCTTCAGCACATTGTCGGAGATGTGCTCCGGGGCGACGCGGAGCTGGCCGCTCACATGGTACTTGCAGAGCTCCTCGAGAAATTCCCGGTTCTTGTCCGCCATCAGATAGTCGAAACGAAAGCCCGATCTGACAAACACCTTCTTAACCTTCGGAAGCGCTCTCAACTCCCGGAGCAGCTGCAGGTAGTCGCTGTGATCGACAACAAGATTATTGCACGGCCCCGGAAAAAGACAGCGCTTCATTTTGCAGGCTCCGTGCGTCAGCTGCTTGTCGCAAGCCGGCCGTCGGAATTCAGCCGTCGGACCTCCCACGTCGTGAATATATCCCTTGAACACGGGGTCCCCGGTCATAAGCTGTGCCTCTTTCAGGATCGACTCGTGGGACCTCGCCTGGACGATCCTTCCCTCATGCATTGTGAGCGCGCAGAAATTGCACTCGCCGAAGCACCCCCGGTTTGATGTCAACGAGAAACGGATCTCCTCGAGCGCCGGAACGCCGCCCTCGCTGTCATAGGACGGATGGGCCGCGCGCATGTATGGCAGTGCGTAGACATCGTCCATGTCCATCTGACTGAGCGGTTTTGCCGGCGGATTCTGCACGACGAACAGGCTTCCGTCGTAGGTCTCGTAGAGGCGCTTTGCCTGGAACGGATCCGAGTTCGTGTACTGGAGGAAGAAGCTCTTCGCGTATGCCTCTTTGTCATCGCGGATCTGCTCGAAATCAGGCAGACGGATCGCGTCGTAGATGCTCTCCTCATCTCGGGTCTTGTACACAGTTCCGTCAATGAAAGTGATGTCCCGCACAGCAAGACCGCTGGCAAGTGCATCCGCGATCTCCACGATGCTGCGCTCCCCCATTCCATAGGAAATGAGATCCGCCCCTGATTCGAGCAGGATCGACCTCCTCACCTTGTCCGACCAGTAGTCATAGTGACCGAGTCGGCGGAGTGAGGCCTCGATTCCGCCGATAATCATCGGCGTGTGCTTGTAGGTCTCACGGATCAGATTTCCATAGACGATCACTGCCCTGTCCGGACGCCTTCCGATCACGCCGCCGGGCGTATAGGCGTCCTGGTGGCGCCGCTTCTTCGCGACCGTATAGTGATTAACCATGGAGTCCATGTTCCCCGATGACACGAGAAAGCCAAGCCTCGGCTCCCCATAAATTGTGACGCTCGCCGGATCATTCCAGTCCGGCTGGCAGATAAAACCGACGCTGTACCCGTGGGCCTCCAGAACCCGGCTGATGATCGCCGATCCGAAGCTCGGATGATCGACGTAGGCGTCACCGCACACATAGACGAAATCGAGCTGCTCAAGTCCCCGATCCAGCATATCCTGGCGGCAGACAGGCAGAAACCCTGTTGTCATATCATTTTCTCCCGTTGCTTTTTCCCGCTTTCGCGAGCCATATCAAGAGTCATTATACCACAGGCAGATATGAAAAAGGACGCGCAGCACGTGGAATCCCGCGCTGCGCGTCCTGTATGTTCAGTACAGATCAGAACTTGCCGTTCTTTGCTGCCTCTTCGATAGCGACTGCTACAGAAACAGTGGCACCGACCATCGGGTTGTTGCCCATTCCGATCAGGCCCATCATCTCGACATGAGCCGGGACAGAGGAAGATCCTGCGAACTGAGCATCCGAATGCATACGGCCCATTGTATCCGTCATACCGTAGGAAGCCGGGCCGGCTGCCATGTTATCCGGATGCAGTGTACGGCCTGTGCCGCCGCCGGATGCAACGGAGAAGTACTTCTTGCCTGCAGCAAGTCTCTCCTTCTTGTATGTTCCTGCGACCGGGTGCTGGAAACGAGTCGGGTTCGTGGAGTTGCCCGTGATGGAGACGTCGACGTTCTCCTTCCACATAATCGCAACACCCTCTGTGACGTCATTTGCGCCGTAGCACTTGACCTTGGCACGCGGGCCGTTGGAATAAGCTGTGCTGCCGTCGATGACGAGCTCGTTCTTCTTGTAATCCATATGTGTCTCGACAAATGTGAAGCCGTTGACACGGGAGATAATCTTTGCCGCGTCCTTGCCGAGGCCGTTCAGGATGACTCGAAGCGGCTTCTGACGAACCTTGTTTGCGTTGTTTGCGATACCGATAGCACCTTCTGCTGCTGCGAAGGACTCGTGGCCTGCGAGGAATGCAAAGCACTCTGTGTCCTCCTCAAGGAGCATCTTGCCGAGGTTGCCGTGTCCGAGACCGACCTTGCGGTGGTCAGCGACAGAACCGGGGATGCAGAATGCCTGAAGGCCCTCGCCGATGACGCCGGCGGCCTCAGAAGCCTTGCGGCATCCTCTCTTGATAGCGAGAGCAGCACCAACTGTGTAAGCCCACTTTGCATTCTCAAAGCAGATCGGCTGGATGTTCTCTACCATGTGATAGACATCAATACCTGCGTCATCGCAGATCTTCTTGGCTTCCTCAATGGAGGCAATGCCATTG
>ONSX01000068.1 GCA_900320615.1 uncultured Eubacteriales bacterium | reverse complement strand
TGCAGGAGAAAATCCTAATGATTTCAAGGTTTTATTTACAATTTTACAATGACATATGTTGTGCCGCCTAACTCATGACTCAAGTCACGAGTGTGCGGCAACACTCCATCAATTAACACAATTTTTTGTGCCTGTCATTTTCCCGGAATTCTCTGTCCCGTGAATGACGGCGCTCAGGACATAATGACTGCTGTTAAATGATTTCTGCACAATGTTCTCGAGCCGGATGAGATCAACCTCGAGCCACAGCTCATCCGACACAATCGCGATGTGGGCAAACATGACTCCGAAATCGAACTCCTCCCATTTGCCGGGCTTGTCCATATTTGATTTTTTCGAGAAAATATGCAGTCTGCTGCCGACCGATACGAATCTCCACGGCTGGCTGTTCATATCAGACGGAGCGAGCCGCGCCGCCCCGACGACCTGCGTCATCCATTCCGGCGGTCTGTCCCGAAATACGCACAGCTCCGACATCTTCTTGCGATGAGCCTCATACTGCCTCCGCGTCAGGGCTTTCTCCGGAATCCCGAAGGCCATGAGAATTACAAATTTTTTATCGCCGCGCTCAAGCGGTGCATTTTTCAGTGCGCTCATCCCGAGGAAGCAGCTTCCGAGCCCGAGTGTCATCATATAGAGGCTCAACTGCTCGCAGATATAGCCGGCATTCATCTGATACCGGTCTCTGACCTCCGAATAAAATGAGAGATAATATGGGGCTTTCACGCCGAAGAGCCCCTTCAGCTGATGACTCCTGTCCGTATTATCTGTGATACCGATCTCTGTCCCGATGCCTGCAAACAGCGCCGGGATATCCTCGTAAAAATTCCCTATTTTCGTGAGCGTATCGCTGCTCACTGGCGTCCACTTGAATTTTCTTACCGACTGCCTCAGAAATATCGCTTCGTACTGGTCCATATTTTCTGCCATTCCCCGCAAACGAAATCAGCTTGAATCCTGATATTTTATATTATCGCAGGAAGAGCCCGAATTCAACGTCTCTTCTGCAGATTTCTTTTCAGGCTGCCGGCTGCGTCTCATTGCCAAAGACGCCAAAGGAGCTTAGAATGACAGCATAGCATTTATTAAGGAGGAATCTTTTCATGCAAATTACGATTCTCGATGTACTGATCATTGCGTTTCTCGTCTTTTTCATCATCATGTACCTGACCGGCAACAGTGACAAAGTCACGGCCATCTTCGGCGGGAAGCAGCAGGGACACACGGAATCTCCGGAGCTGAAGAAAAAACTCGACACTGCATCGCTGTCGATCTGTGTCGTCATTCTAGCCATGGAGATCTGCTCGATTGCGTTCAACGCGCTCACCCTCGTCTGGCTCGCAGTCTCAATCGTCGCATTCATCGTCTACGTCACCTATCTCCACAAAATGTCAAAAAGCTGAGGAGAACGAGGCAGCCTGCCTTCGTCTTGATCTCCTCCGGGAGCATCTCAAAACGTACCGGTATTTTTGCGCAGAGGTTTGACATCAGCGCGGATGCGGCTATAATTTAACATGATACACGTGTTGCACTATTAAAAAAATCATCGACATCGGAGGATTATCATGGAAAAACAGAATATCGACTGGGGCAGCCTCGGATTCGGCTACATGCCCACCAGTGCAAGCTATGTTTCCAATTATAAGAACGGCGCGTGGGACGACGGTGCCCTTACGTCCGATCACACGGTGACGATTTCGGAGTGTGCCGGCGTTCTGCAGTATTCACAGTCTGTCTTCGAGGGCCTCAAGGCATATGAGACTGTTCAGGGCAAGATCGTCACGTTCCGTCCGGATCTGAACGCTGAGCGTATGTACAATTCCGCAAAGCGTCTTGAAATGCCTCCGTTCCCGCAGGATCGTTTTGTTGAAGCTGTAAAGGAAGTCGTAAAGGCCAATGATTCCTGGGTTCCGCCCTATGGCTCAGGCGCTACACTCTACATCCGTCCGTACATGTTTGGCTCAAGCGCTGTCATCGGCGTCAAGCCGGCTGATGAATATCAGTTCCGCATTCTGACGACTCCGGTCGGCCCGTATTTCAAGGGCGGCGCAAAGCCGATCACAATCAAAATTGCAGACTATGACCGCGCTGCACCGCGCGGAACAGGCCACATCAAGGCAGGCCTCAACTACGCGATGTCCCTCCACGCAATTGTCGAGGCACACAAGCAGGGCTTTGCAGAGAACCTGTACCCGGATTCAAAGACACTGACGAAGGTCGAGGAGACAGGCGGCGCAAACATCATTTTCATCAAGGGAAATAAGTTTATCACGGTCAAGTCCCCGTCCATTCTCCCGTCCGTCACGAGACGTTCTCTCGAATATGTCGCAGAGCATTACCTCGGCATGGAAGTTGAGGAGCGTGAGATTCCGCTCACAGAGCTTCCGGAATTCGAGGAGTGCGGTCTCTGCGGAACAGCAGCTGTCATCAGTCCGGTCGGCTGCATCAACGATCACGGCAAGGAGATCAAGTTCCCGAGCGGCATGGAGAAGATGGGACCGACAATCCAGAAGCTGTATGACACACTGACAGGCATCCAGATGGGCCGCATCGAGGCTCCGAAGGGCTGGATCTGCGAGATCGAGTAAATCAGAATGATTTAAGTCCCCGTCACTAAACAGTTACGAGTCATCCATGAGTTTCGGCAGAGCCGCGGCGCTTTCTTAAAGGGTCAGCGGTTCTGCACACAAAAAGAGGCGGCATTTATCTGTGCCGTCTCTTTTTGTATTCATGTATAAGCAGATTCTTCTCCCGCTGTTATCCGGGAGGGATGTGCTGCTGCGTCAAGTGCTCACTCGCCTTTAAAGAGATGAATCTTTTCCGCAGCCACGACTTTGACGGCGTGCACTTCATATGGAACCATGTCGCTCATCAGATGGACACCGTCGTTGACCGCCTGGATCGCGCCCTGACAGCACGCGATATTGATATCCGTAAAAATATCGATCTTCGCAATGCCGCTGGTAATCGCATGGCGGATACTGTGATCCGAGAGACCGGAGCCTCCGTGCAGGACCAGCGGTACATCGACGGCCTCGGCGATCGCGCGGATTCTCGCGTAGTCGACCTTCGGATAGACCTTATATTCGCCGTGTGCGGTTCCAACAGAGATCGCCAGCGCGTCAATTCCCGTTTTCTTCACATACTCCGCAGCCTGTCCCGGGTCCGTGTACTCGTTCTTCGTATCCGTCTCAGAGGTGTCCGGCGTGTGCCCGAGCTCCGCCTCCACAGCGGCGCCGAACGCATGCGCCGTCTTGACCATCTCCGATACCTTTGCCGCATTGCTTTCAAGTGAGTCGGTCGAGCAGTCAAAGTTCACCGATGTAAATCCGTACTTCAGCGCCTCGATGCACCTGTCGAAGGTCTTGCCGTGATCAAAATGAACAACGACCGGAACCTTTGCCTTCCTGGCCATCGGAATGACGAAAGAGGCGAATGCATCGAGTGGAAGAATCGAAAGCTGACTCTCCTCTATTCCGATAATAACCGGTGCGTCAGCTTCTTCCGCTGCCTCGATCACACCGCGCGCCATTTCCAGGTTAATCACATTAAAATGTCCCACACAATACTTACCCTTCGCGGCGGGGACAAGCACGTCTTTCAGATTTGCAAGCATATGCAATCTCCTTTCAGAATTTTCAGAACATTTCAAGACAAAATCAGGGGCTGTCGCGAATTCCTGCTCATCAGCCCCGCTTTCTGTCTATATTATAAACAGAAACCGGGACTAATTCAATCGCAACAGCCCCCTTCATGCTTTCATCCGGTCGGAAATCAGTGATGGAAAAGTCGGATCCCCGTAAACGCCATCGCCATGCCGTAGCGGTTGCAGCAGTCGATGACTGCGTCATCACGCACCGAACCGCCGGGCTCTGCGATATACCGGACGCCTGACTTGTGCGCTCTCTCGATGTTATCCGAGAACGGGAAGAATGCGTCCGATCCGAGCGATACACCTGTCTGGCGGTCCAGCCACGCGCGCTTCTCCTCCTTCGTGAAGACGTCCGGCTTTACCTTGAAAATGTTCTGCCAGACACCGTCGCGAAGCACATCCTCGTACTCATCACCGATGTAGACGTCGATCGCATTGTCGCGGTCCGGACGGTGAATGCCGTCAACGAACTGCAGGTCGAGAACCTTCGGGTTCTGGCGGAGCATCCAGTTGTCCGCCTTGCTGCCCGCGAGGCGCACACAGTGGACGCGGGACTGCTGGCCAGCTCCAACGCCGATCGCCTGTCCATCCTTGACGAAACACACGGAATTGGACTGTGTGTACTTCAATGTGATCAGAGAAATGATGAGGTCTCTCTTCGCGCTCGCGGGGATGTCTTTATTCTCCGTGACAACGTTGTCGAGAAGGCTCTCGTTGATGTCCAGATCATTTCTGCCCTGCTCAAATGTGACACCGAACACATCCTTGTGCTCGATCGGCGCCGGTCTGTAATCCGAATCGATCTTGATGACCGTGTAGTTGCCCTTCTTTTTCTTCTTCAGAATAGCAAGCGCCTCATCCGTATATCCCGGCGCAATGACGCCATCCGATACCTCGCGCTTGATGACAGAAGCCGTCGACGCATCGCAGACATCCGACAGGGAAATGAAATCCCCGAAGGAGCTCATGCGATCTGCGCCCCGCGCGCGGACATACGCGCAGGCGAGCGGAGAGAGCTCATCCATGTCATCGACAAAATAAATCTTCTTCAACACATCAGTCAGCGGAAGACCGACCGCTGCGCCTGCCGGAGACACATGCTTGAAGCTGGCTGCAGCCGGAAGTCCGGTCGCCTTTTTAAGGCCCGATACCAGCTGCCATCCATTCAGCGCGTCAAGAAAGTTGATGTATCCGGGACGTCCGTTCAGAACCTCGAGCGGAAGGTCACTTCCGTCACTCATGAAAATGCGGCTCGGTTTCTGATTCGGGTTGCATCCGTACTTTAACTGCAGGTCCTTCATTTTATGCTTTCTCCTCCTGAAACTAAGGCACTAACCGATTACGTAACGATTCAGCTCCGGACTCGGAGCGCTTCGCGTTCCCTGCTGTGCCGACTCGTTACCAGATTACTTGTTTTTATTGACAATTCTCGATTCATAGCTGCCTGTCTTTATATCAATAAAACGGGTAAACAGCGACACCTTGTTGTCGGCGTTCAGCGCACTCCAGATTCCCTCTGTGAATGCGTCAATGTCATTGCCGCAGAACACACGGACAGGCTCTCCCTCAAAGCTGGGGAGCGGATCATCGTCATGCAGATAGGTGCTGATGAACCGTCCCTCTCCCGCGACAGCCGGCGAATAGGTAAATGTATACCGACAGTCGGAATCCGGATTGCCGTCGGAGCTCTTCAGAATAGAGATCGCATAATCGAGCTTTCCGTCCTGGGCAGTGACGACGCCGGAAATTCTCGGCGTATAATTCGGGCCGTCCGGCTCAAACCGGCGAACACGCAGGGACTGCTCAAAGGTAAGTCCCTTCTTCAGACCGTCATAGACCGTATCTGTCTGGTCGCCATTTGTCACAATTGTCTTGTTGCCCAGTACCCGGACCGGTGCGTAAATGATGAGAGACGGATCCTCCATCTTCGACTCATCATAGGCCTGAGTCCGGATTCCTTCTCCGTCTTTTACAAATACACGATTTCTGGAATTTTCACTCCGTCCCATAATAAAATACGCAATCGCGGCATGTGTTCCGTCCGCAGTACAGCCGAGCATAATGCCACGGCCCGGATAGGTGTTGCCTGCAAGCATCTCTTCCAGATTACGGATCTTCATTCGCCTTCTTCCTCCTCCCAGAATGCGGTTCTGCGTCTCTTTCTCTTCAATTTCGGGATGTTGATGTACTCAATTGGCATCGCATAGAGATCAGACAGCGCCTGCAGGTCATTCGGACGTATGGCTGTGACGCCTGCTTCCCAGTTCACAATCGTCTGCTTCGTCCTGTGCATTTCACGCGCGACGTCCTCCTGCGTCATGCCGGCATTGACTCTCGCGGCCTTTAATGTTATTTTCGGCATCATGTCATTGCCCCCTGTGATAAGATTTCAATTCTAGTAACAGGATAAGCCTTTCTTTTCGGATTTACAATCCATCTTTCAGTTTTTTTTCACAGTAATAACGTATCCGTCTACATTATTTCCAGACACATTGTACTCTTCGTCCGGACAAGCCGGATTCCGGGACTGTGTGAAATACACTTCCCAGGTCCCGAGATCACAGGTGATCGTATACGGCGCCGATTCTGATGTATTTTCTCTCAGCCACTCGATATATTCCTCGAGGCAAAGGTTGTTCGCGTACATGAAATACGCGTGCGGCACGCCGACATAGCGGTAGTGCCAGGATTCATTGCTGCAGCCTGTAATCGATGCCTTATCCTCCGCGTAGCGTCTGATGAAGCCGTAACGCCAGGAATTCGTGTTGATCCAGTCCGCATTCGCACTCCCCGTAAAGCTCTCTGCTGTTCCGTCACTCGCCGTGCGGCCCAGATCGACGGCAAGTCCCGTGTGGTGCTCACTGTATCCCGGCACCGCAACATAGTTCCTGGCGTATGCCTCCCCGTAATTTGCGACCGTTTCATTCCAGACATTCTGCTGGTAGTCCATAGACCGGTAAGCACTCGAGATGGATGTCTCATTTGTCCCGACAGCCGCATTGCACGCTGCGATCATCTCGTCGAGATGAGGAAGCACGTGCCTGGCAATTTCAAAATCGGACTTGTCACACGGATAGGTTACAGACTGGTTGTCCAGAATATTCACGAGATCGACGCTGTCTGCATTTGCGTCAAAGTCATACGCATTCCACGGATTGACTAAAATGAGATCCCCCTTGTGGATGTCCGCGTCCGTAAGACGGAGCGCTGCGCTGTCCGCAGGCGCCGCGTCGTCCTCCCCCTCTATCTGTCCGCTCTCCTGATTGTTACTCGCAGCTGCCTCTCTGCCCGCAGACGTCATGGCGGCTGCAGAAGAAACAGATGCAGAAGAAGTAGATGCAGAAGCTGCCTTTCTGCCCGTGCGGCCTGATCGCCCGACAATCAGGAGTACCGCCAGAATAAAGGCGAGAACCACGCAGATGATCGCCATGCCCTTCAGAAGGCCTGTCCCTTTTCCTTTTTTCTTTTTCATATCCATAATACAAGAGGACTGCACCGGAAGGCAGCCGCACCGGTCCGTGCCGCCAAAATACCGGCGGCACGGGCCGGATACGCGTCCTCTCGTGCAGTCCCTGTCAGTTTCAGTTTTCAGTTGAATAGTTCGGAGCTTCCTTCGTGATGTGGATATCATGCGGATGAGACTCCTTGAGGCTGGCCGAAGAAATCTTGATGAACTGGGCCGTCTCATGCAGTGTCGGGATGTCCTTCGCGCCACAGTAGCCCATGCCGGAGCGGATACCGCCGACCATCTGGAAGACCGTGTCCTCGACATGGCCCTTGTAAGCGACACGTCCTTCGACTCCCTCCGGAACAAGCTTGCGCGCGCCAGCCTGGAAATAGCGGTCCGCGGAACCTGCCTCCATCGCCGCGATCGAACCCATGCCTCTGTAGACCTTATATTTTCTGCCCTGATAGAGCTCGAATTCGCCCGGCGCCTCGTCGCAGCCCGCGAACAGAGAACCCATCATGCAGACATTTGCACCTGCCGCAAGGGCCTTCGTCATATCGCCGGAGTACTGGATGCCGCCGTCAGCAATGATCGGAATGTTGTACTTCTTCGCAACGGAATATGCCTCCATGACAGCTGTGATCTGCGGGACGCCGATGCCTGCGACAATACGTGTCGTGCAGATGGAGCCCGGTCCGATACCGACCTTGACGCAGTCAGCGCCGGCCTTGATGAGATCCTCTGTTCCCTTTGCCGTCGCGACGTTACCGACAATGACCTGCAGATCCGGATATGCGTCCTTGATTTCCTTCGTTGCGCGGAGGACATTTGCGGACTGACCGTGAGCGCTGTCAACGACGATGCAGTCGACATGCGCATTGACAAGAGCCTCGACGCGGTCGAGCACGTTCGTCGTAATTCCGACGCCCGCGCCGCACAGAAGACGTCCCTGCTCGTCCTTTGCGGAATTCGGGTATTTGATCTGCTTCTCAATATCCTTGATGGTGATCAGGCCTTTCAAGTTGCCATTCTTGTCGACGATCGGAAGTTTTTCTTTTCTCGCCTTTGCGAGGATCTTCTTCGCCTCATCGAGCGTAACGCCCTCCTGAGCCGTGATCAGGCCATCCGATGTCATGCTTTCGCGGATCGGCTTGGTCATATCTGTCTCAAACTTGAGGTCGCGGTTCGTAATGATACCGACAAGCCGCTTGCCCTCGGTAATCGGAACACCGGAAATGCGGTACTTGGCCATGAGGGCCTCCGCGTCGCCGAGCGTATGATCAGGAGACAGATAGAACGGGTCTGTGATGACGCCGTTCTCGGAGCGCTTCACCATGTCCACCTCTTCTGCCTGCTGCTCAATACTCATGTTCTTGTGAATAATACCGATGCCGCCCTGTCTGGCCATAGCGATTGCCATCTGATGCTCTGTAACCGTATCCATGCCTGCGCTCATCATCGGGATATTGAGCTTGATTTTATTT
>ONSX01000057.1 GCA_900320615.1 uncultured Eubacteriales bacterium | reverse complement strand
GGCCCGTGAAGCCGCAGGCGAGCACGAGGCCCGGGACCTCTGAGACCGTGTCGATGACCGGAACGCCGTCCGACATATTGTCGGACCAGCCGGCCCATGCCCGGACGATCTTCGCGTCACGAAGACGAGGGATATAGCGGATGATACCGCGGCAGATACACGGGACCGTGTCGCTGTAGTTGATCGGTGTGCCGTTGTCCTTCTTGTAGAGCTCGAATCCTGTGGAACCGCCGATGACGAATGAGCCGTGGTTCGTCTGGTGGCCGTAGAAATCGGCCTCTGCGGTGCCGAGCATCTGCTCGAACATCTTCGGCTCCGCCTCTGTGACGAGGCATTCGATGAGCTTCTTCACCATCGGGATGTCGATGCCGACCGTGCCTGCGATCCGGCGGGACTCAAAGCCGGCGGCGAGGACAATGTACTCGCCCTCATAGGTGTCGTGGTCCGTGACGACGACTCTTGCTCTGCCGTGAACCTTCCGGATTTCCTGAACAGCCTCGCCTGTGATATAGGTGACGCCGAGACGTCTTGCCGCCATGTAATATGCGAGCGTCGCCTTCAGCGGGTTCGCGTGGCCGTCGGTCGGGCACCAGCTGGCGCCGATGACCTCATCGGAGAGATAGGGATTGATTTCCTTCACCTCTTCCGGTCCGATCATGCGGACGTCGAGGCCGCACGCGGAGGCCTTGTCGGCCAGCTTCTTCAACGTCTCGAGGTGTTTTGGGGTCTTTCCGAGACGGAGGTTGCCTTTCTTGTGGTATTCCACGTCATAGCCGAGCTCCTCAGAGAGTGTCGGCCAGAGATTGTTGATGCCGTACATCGCGAGCGGAAGCTCGCGCGGGTCGCGGCCCGACTGGCGGACGCCGCCTCCGTTCCGGCTTGAGCCACCATTTCCGATGATGTCGGATTTGTCAAGAACAATGACCTTATATCCGCGCTTCGCCAGATAGTAGGCGGACGCGCTGCCGATGATGCCGGCTCCGATTACGATTACATCTCCTGTCATAAGTCTGTATCCTCCGTTTCATCTGCAAATACATGCATCTCGACCGGACGCATCGGTGATCTCGAGGTCGCAGGCTCAAGGATGGCCGGTGATACATGGAGCTCCCGCGCGACGATGCTCTTCACGAGCTTCGCGCAGGTCTGACCCTGGCACAGACCCATGCCGCAGCGGAGGTATCGCCGGATCTCGGCGATAGTCCAGAGGCCGTCGTGAACGGCCCGCCTGATTTCCCCTTTGGTAACTTCCTCACAGCGGCAGACGATCATGTCGTCGTCCGGCTGCGGGATAAATTCTCCTATATCTCTTGATCTGTTGCTGAGTTCGTTCATTCCGCTGCCTCCTTGCGCTGCTTATTTGTTCTGAAGAAACGTGCTGTCATCGCATATTCTGCGGGAACACGGATGGTGAGCAGGTTCGTTCCGTCAAATGCTTTCGACGAGCGGACTCTCGCGACTTCCGCCTCGCAGACGGGACTTCCGCTTCTGCCAAGGGCCACGCCCCTGTCGCCGACCTTCGGAAGAGGAAGGAACTCGTACGGCAGCGTGATCTCTGCATGCCCGGCGCCGTCGTCCTCATTGATGAGGAAGATTGCCTGTCCAGGGCAGGACGCGACGCACATGCCGCAGTCGATGCACGTGGAATCGGGTTCGACTGCCGGGAGAGAGGTGATCTCCTTTCCGATCCGGATGCAGTGTTTCTTGCATGCGTCCTGACATGGGTTGCACGGAATGTTCTGCGTGCACTCGATGACCGGATGAACGCCGGCGCGGTGTGTGACGCCCGGATAGCGTCCGATCTCGTCGTCCGCCACATAGCCCTTGTGGAGGAGGCTCTCAGATACCGGGATACCTTCCTCCGTCTCCGTGATCTTCCGGCCTCTGTTCTTCGGTGCGAACATGCCCTGGCGGAGTGCGTCGAGCGACTGGTTCAGCTGGTCGAGTTTTTCCGCTTTCTCCCCGGCCGTCATGAAACCGAGATATTCGGCCGCGACGACACCGGACATGCGGCCCTCGATCATAGCCGAGCTTGCGATCGGGACCTGGCCGCCGCGCTTCGGGTTGTCCTCCATCTTGCAGCCGGCCATCTTGAGGAGCTGGGACATCGGGGACAGGCCGACGGCGACGCAGATCGTGTCGACGTCGAAGTGCTTGTCCGTGCCTGGTATGAACTGGAAATGAGAGTCAACCTCAGCGATGGTGACGCCCGTTACATGGTCGGTGCCCTCAGCTTTCTTAATTGTGTGGGACAGATAGAACGGAACGCCCGTGCGCGCGACCTTCGCGGCGTGGACGCCGTATCCGCCGATCTTCGGAGCCGCGTCGACGAGCGCCACGACATCACAGCCTGCCTGCAGGAGCTGGAAGCTGACGACGAGGCCGACATTTCCGGAGCCGAGCATCAGGATCTTCTCGCCGGGCTTGACGCCGTAGAGATTCATCAGAGTCTGCGCCGCGCCGGCTCCCATGACGCCCGGGAGATTCCAGCCGTCGAAGAGAACCATGTTCTCGGCCGCGCCGGTCGCGATGATGATGGCGTCACCCTTGAAGTGGTGAACCTCATCGCCCATGCGGACGACGACTTCGCGGTCCTGATAGAGACCGACGACTGTCGCGTTCAGCTCGACCTTGACGCCGACGCTGTCGGCTTCCGCGAGAAGCTGCTCGCCGATGTGGAAGCCGCGGATCTTCGCCTTGTGCTCCTTCGAGCCGAAGAACTTGTGGATCTGTTTGAAGAGCTGGCCGCCCGGCTTTGCATTTTCATCAAAGACGACGACGCGCATGCCGTGCTTTGCGGCCTCGATTGCTGCGGACAGTCCCGAAGGACCGGCTCCGACGATGATCAGATCAAATCTTTCTATCTTCATTCTTTCTTCCTCCGGTCGTTACTGCTCTGAAAATGGCTTGTCGCTGACGCCGTACTGGGTGCGGACGTCCATGCCCTCGGCGAGCGGCGTCATACAAGTGCGGACGTTCGGCTCTCCGTCGACGACCATGACGCAGTCTGTACAGCGCCCGATCGCGCAGAAGATGCCTCTTGGCTTGTGCTGCTTCATTGTGTATCTGTGGACCATGACCCCATTCGCCTTGAGCGCCGCCGCGATCGGCTCGCCCTCGTAGCCATGCATTTCCTTTCCGTTATAGCGGAAGGTCACAATCTTCTTATTCTCGTTCTGCATACCGAGAATCGGATGCTGTGCAATTCTGCCTGCCATATCCATGCTCCTTTCATATACCCTGATCAATCCCGCCGGCCTTGCAATGCCCGCTGCTAGTCGCAGGCGCCCATGCCCGATGAAAGCGGACGCGCCGCGTCC
This sequence comes from uncultured Eubacteriales bacterium, assembly GCA_900320615.1. Taxonomy (GTDB): domain Bacteria; phylum Bacillota; class Clostridia; order Lachnospirales; family Lachnospiraceae; genus Chordicoccus. Next base: position 15,989 of record ONSX01000057.1, on the reverse strand, counting down.
TGTGCGGGATATATAGCAAAAAAGACGCCTGCAGGTACTACTGCGACGCCTTTGTCTGCTTGCTCTATATCCTGTGCGGATTTATTGCGTATGCTAAGACTTATGTGCCCGGAATGATTGTATTTTTCGGAACAACTTTGAAATGGTTCAGATGCGGAGACCGAGATCGTGGGCGTAAGTTGCCCTCTGTTCGTAGTTACTGGCGTGGACGAGTTTCCGGTAGCGGTTCGGCGTCATGCCGAGGTATTTCCGAAAATCGCGCACGCACTGCGCCTGGTCGTAGTAGCCGAGCGCGGTCATCCAGTCGGCCGTCTTCTCCTCAAAGCCGTAGTTGATGAACTCGATGGCCCGCTGAAAACGGAGAATGTTGCAGAACGTCTTCGGCGGGAAGCCCATTTCCTCCTGGAAGACTTTGCGGATGTAGCGATCCGTGTAGCTGGTGTGCTCCGAGAGTTCCGAGATCCGTATCTGGCCGTCCGTCTGGTAAATGAGTTCACACACGGCGTCGAAGAGGGCCTCCCTGCCGAATGGATCGGGCTCCTCCTTAAGGTGATAGAGTCTCGCGTATTCCTTCAGGAAGAAGCGGACGCGGGAGACAAAGGTCTTCTCGCGGGCGAGACCGTCGAAATCGAAGCTTCCGTCCAGATGGTCTTTCAGGGAATATCTGGCGCCGATCAGGTCGTGCATTTTCAGGGAAAGTCCGGCCGGACGCGTGCCGGGCATGAAGCGGACACCGAAAATATCCGACGCCTCCGGCAGAAGATCTGCACGATACGAAAGGGGCGTGCCGGAGACAAGGGAGCGCAGCGAGCCAGCATCCTCATAGCTGAATATAAAGTCGATGCAGGCGTCGGGAATAGTGGCGAGCGCCTTTCCGGGCGTCTTCTTCAGCTGATAAAAATGGGAGATGCCCATCTGGCGGTAGGATTCCTGCAAGAACTCCATGCTGTCGAGCACGAAGAACGGCTGGGTCGGTCTTAATTTTTCACGTTTCCAGGTTTTTCTTTCCATGCGTCTGTCCTCACTCTGCGTCTGTCCTTATTTTGTGTGCTGCCGTCTCTGGCCGGAATCGAATCTGACAGATCCTTCCTTTCTGCCGGGGCGCCGCTCCGGGATCTCCGTCTCCGGCCTGCATCGAATCCGATATTCCGCTCAATCGTCCGATGCATCGCCCGGCGTCTCGGGCTTAGATATCTGCATAAGGCGCGGTTCTTCCGGAAGACAAAATGAGCGGCTGTGCATAAATATCGGAACATGAATCCGCCGGTCCGCCGCCATCGGCTGCACACTTCGAAGACCGGCTTCTTTCCTGCGGCAGGTCCTCGGGCATGGGAAAATCCTGCGAGAACTCCCCGTAATTTAAGAAAATTCCGGCCTGCCCGGGCATCGGATCTGCTGCGCGCAGGTTCTATGGTAGGAGCCTTCTTCAAAAAATACAAGACGGGCAATTCCGATTTATACAATATTTCCGAAAATGCACATGTTAAAACACTGGACAACAGAGGAACGAAGACAAAGGCGTCACGACAACCGGAAGGAACCGGCTGCTGCGGCGCCTTTTATCTGTGTTCGGGATTCTGACGGATATGGGCAGTCATTGATGAAGCAGCTGAATCAATCAGGAGGAGATTATTATGAGTGAATATCCCGCAATTGACTTTTTATTCTTAAATGAAGAGGACATGATCAAGGCAGGCGTCACGGATATGCCGGCCTGTGTAGACGCGATGGAGGAGGTCTTAAAGCTCCTCGGCATGGGTGATTTTATGATGGGCGGCGAGAATCACTACTCACATGGCACGAAGCTCGCGTTCCCGGAGGAATCTCCATTCCCGGAAATGCCGTCAGGCAAGGGCGAGGACCGCAGATTCCTGGCGATGCCGGCTTACATCGGCGGACCGTTCGACAACGCCGGCGTGAAGTGGTACGGCTCCAATATGGAAAATAAGAAGAAAGGGCTTCCGCGCTCCATCCTGATGTTCATCCTGACCGATAAGGACACCGGTGCGCCGAAGGCGTTCATGTCAGCGAACATGCTGAGCGCATACCGCACGGGCGCTGTGTCAGGCGCAGGCCTCCGCTACCTCGCAAGAAAGGATTCGAAAGTCGCCGGCATTTACGGACCGGGCGTCATCGGTAAGACAACATTTGAGGCGATCATGGATGCATGCCCGGAGGTCGATACAGTCAAGGTCAAGGGCAGAAGCCAGAGAGGCATTGATTCCTTCACGGAATATGTCCATGAGAAGTTCCCGAAGGTCAAGGTCGTGAAAGTTGATACGCTCGAGGACATGGTCCGCGACACCGATGTTATGGCATTCTGCGCGACAAGCGGTCATGACCTCAGCAAATATCCGCATGTCCAGAAGGAATGGGTCAAGCCGGGCGCTACGATCACGTGTCCGGGCGGCGCTGAGTTCGCCGACGATTTCCTTGTCAATGACTGCCGGCTCGCGGTGGATGCGCTCGGCCTCTATCACGCCTGGGCGACAGAGTTCCCGTATCCGACATACGGCGGCGTCACGATCGTCGGCACAAAATTCATGGATCTCGAGCACGAGGGCAAGCTGAAGGAAGAGGATATCACGGACATGGGGCAGGTTATCCTCGGCAATCAGAGTGGCCGCAAGTCGGATGATGAGATCATCGTCTACTCAGTCGGCGGTATGCCTGTCGAGGATGTCGCATGGGCGACCGTCTGCCTGAAGAAGGCGAAGGAACTCGGCATCGGCACGCCGCTTCATCTGTGGGACAAGCCGATCATGTATTGATCGGACATGAGCTGACAGCGGTGCCGGACAAAAGCCGGGGCGCTGGAAACGGCCTGGTATATGCGGATCAGAGAGGAATAACAGCGACGGAGCTGTGGATGAACCACAGCTCCGCCTTCCTATTATATAGTGCTTCTTATATGCTAGATGGAACCCGCGTTTTCGCTGTTTGAAGGAGAGAATATATTATGAAGCATTTAGTGGTGACTATCGGATGCGAGTACGGCGCTGGCGGACCGCAGATCGGAAAGATGTTGTCCGCGGCGCTCGGATTTGAATATTACGACAGAGACCTGGTCGACGATGTCGTGCGAAAGCTCGGCGTCGAGAAGGAGCTCGTTGAGAAAGCGGACATCTCGAAAAATGTCCATTATTCATTTGACACTTCTCTGGGTCCCAGATACGCGAACCTCACGAACCGCGTCATCTCAGCCCAGTTTCAGGTCATTCATGACATGGCGGAGAAATCTTCCTGCGTGATCATCGGCCGGAGCGGCAACTACATCCTGCAGGACCGCGACGACGTGCTGAATATTTTCATTTACGCGCCGGAGGACATACGGATCCGCTCCATCATGGAGCAGGATCATGTGAGCCGCGAGAAGGCGAAGGAGCTCGTCTCCTATAACGATGAGCAGAACCACGCGCGCCACAAATACATTACCGGCACACACAGAGGAGACCGGAGAACCCGCGACATCCTCATTGACAGCAGCCTCCTTGGCTGGGAGAAGACAGCGCAGTATCTCCTGATGCTGATTGAAATGCTCGAAGAGAAGGAGGGATAACTGGTATGGCGGAAAAGAAATCGGAATTCAACAAAGTTTTCAGCTCCTGGGACGTTCTGGTCATTGCATTTGGCGCGATGATCGGCTGGGGCTGGGTTGTACAGAGCGGTGACTGGATCGAGCGCGCGGGCGTCATCGGCGCAATGCTCGGTTTCGTCCTCGGCGGCGTCATGATTTTCTTCATCGGCCTCACCTATGCGGAGTTGACGCCGGCCATGCCTGAGTGCGGCGGCGAGCATGTCTTCAGTATGCGCGCCATGGGTCCCTACGGGTCCTTCGTATGTACCTGGGCCATCATTCTCGGCTATGTCAGCGTCGTCTGTTTCGAGGCGTGCGCGTTCCCGACAATCATTTCCTATCTGTGGCCCGGCTTCCTGAAGGGATATATGTACACGGTTGCGGGCTTCAAGATCTACGCGTCCTGGGTCGCGGTCGCCGTGGTATTTGCATTTCTGATCACGGTGATCAACATCCGCGGTGCGAAGACAGCGGCCATCCTTCAGACCATCCTCACGGTCACGATCGGAGCCGCCGGCATTGCGCTGGTGGTGGCGTCTCTCTTTACCGGAAATCCGTCGAACCTGGATGGCCAGGTCTTCGAGGGCGTGTCAACTGGTTCGATCATCAACAATATCGTCCGCGTCGCGGCGATCAGCCCGTTCTTCTTCATCGGATTTGACGTCATTCCGCAGGCCGCGGAGGAGATTAATTGCCCGCTGAAGAAGATCGGCAAGATCCTGCTTCTCTCGATCATCCTCGCGATCAGCTTCTATGCGCTCGTCATTTTCGCTGTCGGCTTTGTCATGGATACGGGATCGATCAAGTCGTCCTATGCGGGCACAGGACTCGTCACGGCGGATGCGATGTCGAAGGCCTTTCACAGCACGGCGATGTCGAAGGTCATCATTATCGCCGGCATGTGCGGTATCGTCACGAGCTGGAACTCCTTCATGCTCGGCGGCAGCCGCGCGATCTACTCGATGGCTGAGTCCTACATGGTTCCGCGCGCATTCAAGAAGCTTCATCCGAAGTACAAGACGCCGACCACAGCGATCTGGCTCATCGGCATTCTCAGTATGATGGCTCCGTTCGCGGGCAGACAGATGCTGGTCTGGGTCTCCGACGCGGGCAACTTCGGCTGCGTCCTCGCGTACTGCATGGTCTCTGTCTCCTTCCTGATTCTCCGGAAGAAGGAGCCGACTCTGCCTCGCCCGTACAAGGTAAGGCACGGCATGATCGCCGGTTCTCTCGCGGTTCTGATGTCCGGCATCATGCTGATCCTCTACATCGTCCCGACATCCGGCGCGGCTCTTGCGCCGCAGGAATGGGGCATCGCCGGCGGCTGGTTCATCATCGGCATTTTCTTCCTTGCCGGCTGCAAGGCAAAGTATGGGGAGAAATTCGGTTACTACGCTCCGCTCCATCAGGCGATCGAGAAGGCAAATGCAGAGCCAGGGGAGGCGGCGCCTGCTCCTGTATATTCTGTGGAAGCTGCCATGGAGAAGGCCGAGGCCGCGGGGGCGGAGATCCCCGCGATGGCGACGGATTTCTCATATTGGAGATCGGAAAGCTGGCCGCTCCTTATGGAAAGAAGGCGCTGATCGTGACCGGCGGCTACAGCGCGCGGAAGTCCGGCCTCTATGACCGGGTGAAGGGCCTACTTGAGAAGGAAGGCATGGAGACAGAGCTGTTCGACAAAGCCACACCGAATCCGCTGACGACGACGGCGATGGAGGGCGCGGAGTTTGCGAAGAAGATCGGAGCTTCCGTAGTTATCGCTCTCGGCGGAGGCAGTGTTATGGACTGCGCGAAGGCGATCGCGTTCATGGCTGAAAATGAGGGCAGCGTCTCGGATTATATCTTCGGCAGGAAGACGGGCGCGAAGGCGCTTCCGCTCATTCTGGTTCCGACGACCTGCGGCACAGGCTCTGAGAGCAACGGCTTCGCGGTTCTCACAGACCCGGAGACGGGAGACAAGAAGTCGCTCCGCACGCCGGCCATCGTCGCGAAAGCATCGATCGTGGACCCGGAGCTCATGAAGACGATGCCGAAGAAGGTGCTCGCCTCCGTCGGCTTTGACGCGCTCTGCCACTGCATCGAGGCGTACACGGCAAGACGCGCGCAGCCGCTCACGGACGCGCTTGCGCTCTATGCGATTCCGCTGATTGCGGACAACCTCGTGAAACTCTATAAGGGCGAGGGTGACGATGAGTCCTGGGCGGCGCTTACGCTCGGCTCGACGATCGGCGGCATGGTCATCAACACGGCCGGTGTGACGCTCGCGCACGGCATGGAGCATCCGGTCAGCGGCAAATGCAATGCGGTTCACGGGGCTGGCCTTGCGGCGCTCACGCCTGTCGTGATCGACGCGGAGTACCGCGGCAACCGCGTAAAGTTCGGCCGTGTGGCCCGTATCCTCGGCGGCTTCACCGCAGAGGACTGCGCAGAGAAGATCCGAACCCTGCTTGAGAAGATTGACCTCAAGGTGAACCTCACGGACCTCGGCATCAGGAAAGAGGATATTCCGTGGCTGACAGAGAACTGCTGCAAGGTCTCCGCAGGAAACCTCGCTAATACACCGGGGACATTCACGAAGGAGGAAATCAGCAGCCTGTACGAGGCGGCACTGTAAGGCAGACAAGATTCGTCTGCGTCAGAATCGACAATTTACCTGTTTTTCGAGTTCCATATATACCCTATCCTTGAAGAGGGCCGGCGAAAGCCGGCCCTCTTCGCGCGCGAAGGATGGCGCAGAGCCACGCCTGCCTATGCCCGCACGTTTCATGCCGCCCGGCCCTCTTTCTTGCGCAGAGGAGCGCGCAGGATCACGCCTGCCTATGCCGCACGTTTCATGCCGCCCGGTCCTCTTTTTTGCGCGAAGGAGAGCGCAGGATCACGCCTGCCTATGCCCGCACGTTTCATGCCGCCCGGCTTTCTTTCTCGCGCGAAGGAGGTCACGCCTGCCTATGCCCGCACGCTTCATGCCGCCCGGCCTCTTTCTTGCGCAGAGGAGGGCGCAGAAAAGGCGGTGACAAGTGCCACCGCCTTTTCTGTGTTGAGGGTTTATGGTCGAATGATAGGCTTGTAATCACCCGGCGCCCGGATACGGAACGCCGAATCATTACAATTATGTCAAAATTCATGCGCTCATCGGAGCGGACTTCGCGAGCTTCTTTGGCTCGAGAACCTTGTCCAGCACGTCCGCCTTCATCAGGCCCTCAGAGAGGACGATCTCGCGGACCGTGCGGTTTTCGCGGAGCGCCTGCTTCGCGATCGATGCGGACTTCTGATAACCGAGGTACGGGCAGAGCGCAGTCGCAATGCCGACGCTGCCGGCCTCAAGCTCCGCGCAGTGCTTCTTGTCAGCCGTGATGCCGATGATACAGTTGTCGATCAGCGTCTGGACAGCTCCGGTCAGGGCTGTCATTGACTCGAACAGCTGATAGAAGACGACCGGCTCAAATGCGTTGAGCTCCATCTGGCCGGCTTCAGCAGCCATCGCGATTGTCGCGTCGTGACCCATGACAAGAAATGCAGCCTGTGTGACGACTTCCGGGATGACCGGATTGACTTTGCCCGGCATGATTGAGGAGCCGTTCTGTTTGGCCGGAAGCATGATCTCATGCAGGCCGCAGCGGGGGCCGGACGAAAGAAGTCTCAGATCGTTGCTCATTTTCGAGAGGCTGACGGCGCAGGCCTTGAGGGCGCCGGAGATCTCCACGAAGGAATCGAGGTTCTCCGTCGCATCAAAGAGGTCGTCCGCCTGCGTCAGGTACTCGCCGAAGAGACGGCTCAGCCGGCCGGCGATGTGTGATTCGTAATAGGAAGAAGCGTTGATGCCGGAGCCGATCGCCGTGCCTCCGAGGTTGATGGAATGCATTTCCTTCTCCGCAGTCTCGAGACGGGCTGTGCAGCGGTGAATCATGGACGCGTAGCCGATAAATGTATCGCCGAGCGTCATCGGAACGGCGTCCTGCAGCTGTGTGCGGCCCATCTTGATGACGTCCTGGAACTCAATGCCCTTCTGATACAGGGCCCGCTCCAGACGGCGGAGCTCTGCGGTCAGCGGCTTCATCAGGGAAATGACAGTCATCTTGCCGGCTGTCGGAATGACGTCGTTCGTGGACTGCGCCATGTTGACGTGATCGTTCGGATGAACCCTGTCATATGCGCCGCGCTTCCCGCCGAGAAGCTCATTTGCGCGGTTCGCGATTACCTCGTTCATGTTCATATTCGCGCTTGTTCCGGCACCGCCCTGAACCGGGTCGACGACAAATGCACCTGCAAAGTCGCCGTGCATAACCTCGCCTGCCGCCTGCTCGATCGCTTTCGCCTTGTCGTCCGGAAGAAGCCCGGCCTCGCAGTTCACGATCGCGCAGGCCTTCTTGATCAGCGCCAGATTCTTCAGAAATTCAGGCGACATTTTGTGTCCTGTTATATGAAAATTCTGCTGTGCCCGGTTCGCCTGTACGCCGTAGTACGCATCCTCCGGTACAGCCATTGTTCCGATTGAATCAGATTCCATTCTCATTTTCATATTGCCCTCTTTTCTGGTTTTGTGTTCTGCAACCCTGTGATTTTTGTAAGTCCGGAAAATGAAATGATCTTCAGTTTCTGTCTTATTTTCCGGTTCGTCTTCAGACGAAAAGGCGCCTTTTCCGGAGAACCTTGTCATCATCTGGATGACCGCTCCGGAAAAAGCGCCTTTGCTTTTATGCTCTGCACTATAATCCCTTTTGCAAAGAATGTAAACCATTAATTGAAATGCCTTAATTTTTAATGATTTAAGGCGTGATAACTTTATTTTATTAAGCAAAGTGGTAGAATACAGGCGAGATTTTCAATCCTGCCTGCGGCGCGCGGCGAATCCAGACAGGCTCCGGATGCGAGGCCGCAAGCCGCGCGCAGAGATTCTGCTGTAAGTATCGGCCAAGTGATAGGGCGCATGGCTGGATGCGAGGCCGCAAGCCGCACGCAGAGATGACTATGGAGGATATTGCTCATATGGGAAAAAAAGATTATGAAGAGGATATTCAGCTCGACAAGACGGACCGCAGAATTCTTGCCATGCTTGCGGAAAATGCACGGACCCCGGTGAAGGAGATCGCGAAGGCAAATTATCTGTCCTCGCCGGCGGTCTCGAGCCGGATCCGCCGCATGGAGGAGAGCGGCATCATTCGTGGCTACCACGCGGACATCGACTACGCGCTGCTCGGCTACCACATCCGTGCATTTATCAACCTCGAGGTCAACCCGAAAGACAAGGCGGAGTTCTATCCTTATATACGGAGTTTGCCGAACGTCGTGGAGTGCAGCTGCGTGACGGGCGACTATTCAATGCTGATCCAGGTGCTCTATCAGCGGCCGGAGGAACTGGATCATCTGGTCAACGACCTGCAGCGGTTCGGGCACACGAAGACGCTGATCGCATTCTCAACGTCGGTGGAGCACAGGGGAGTCTCACTGAGCGAGCAGTGAGACTTCCGGCAGGCCCGGCCGGAAGTCTCTCCCTGGTCGTCCCGCGCGATCCGCGCGCATGAGCCGAAGCAAGCCCCGAATCACTTCTACTGGATTTATTCGTCCCTGAAAATGTCTGGTTTATACTGGGCAAGCTGCCAAAATTTGAGCGATAGGAAAATTTAATTTCCTAACACTCAAGTATTGCCCGCGCAGCATAACCGCTCCCATCTGTCCCGGCCCTGGAATCGTGTTCAGTGTTTCACAAGCAGACGCCGCGCGGTAAAGAAACGTGCCGGCGGATGAATTTTACTCCATTGCTTATTCACAAATAACAAGGTTATTTTCCATATTCTTTATGTGAAACGAAAAGTTCGTAAACGAAATACGATAATTCAGTGCCGCAAGCGAGGAACGCGAGTCTCCCCGTCCCGCTGCATCCCGTAAATACAGGGAATTGCGGCACGTGCAAACTAGTCGCTTTTCTGGAACGCGGCTGTCCAACTGTGTGTCTAATTTCCCACGCCTTACGAAAAGCAAGGGACACTATGTTCATTCGTCAGACCACGAAAATGGCGAGTCCTGTATAAAGTCTGCCGCGGCGCTTCCGCCCCTTCGTGGAATCGGTCCCAGTCAGGGCGTCCGGGAGAATTTCAGCGGAAGCCCGTCTGCTCTGTATGTGAACAGTTTCAGAATACGCTCAGTTATAAGCACAGGCGGGACAAAGAAGAGTGCAGTGAACAAGGCGCGTCTCCCGGGAGAGCCGGCCGCTTCACTCTCCCGTGAAAACGATTAAGAGACTGAAAACATGAAGTTTACACGCATATCGGTACACACATAGAAGATTGCACGCATATCGGCACACACATAGAAGAAAATAACACATCTGTCACGCAAGGGGGGGGGTATGAGGAACACCCAGAATCATATAATACAGATACCTGTAGATTTTACAGGATAACTGACGGAGGAAATGAAGACGAAGACACAGGCAGAACGGACTGGCAGTCCGGCAGCAGAACAGACAAATGAAGAGCGCACTGGCAGGCGCCGCCGCTACTGGCAGAGTATCTGGCACGTCGCGTCTGTTCTGATCACCGTGGCAGCGGCGGCAGTCCTGGTTTCGACGCTTCTTTTTCCGGTGTTCCGTATTTACGGGACATCCATGACGCCGGCGCTTGAGGCAGGAGACGTCGTCGTCGCGGTCCGTCCGACAGGCAGTCTGAAGCAGGGCGATCTCATCGCCTTCTACTTCAACAACAAGATCCTGATCAAGCGTGTGATTGCGAAATCAGGTGACTGGATCGACATAGACAGCGACGGCAATGTCTATGTCAATGACAAGATGCTGAGCGAACCGTATCTGGCGGCAAATGAAAAGAGTCTCGGCACATGCACGATTGATCTTCCGTATCAGGTGCCGGATGGCAGGATATTCGTCATGGGAGATCACAGGGCGGTCTCGCTTGATTCGAGGGACGCCGATATCGGATGTGTCGCCGATGAACAGATCGCGGGAAAGCTCATTTTCAGAATCTGGCCGTTCACCAGAATCGGAGCGGCCGGGTAGGAGAGGCGGAAGGCTGGACAGACCGCAATCCGGGTAAGCTTCGGCCGGTGGGATTTCGCACATCCCGTCTGACTTTGGGCTGAGACAGCGCGGCAGCTTGTCCGGCAGGCGACACGGCCAGAATCAGTGAGGCGCAGCCGGAGACAGGGAAGCTGAAACTTTCGCGCTTCATGCACGTGGAAGTTCTGACAGAATTGATATTTTCTGCAGGAGGACGAAAGGGTATATGATTCAGTGGGTATGGGAGTACATCAAGCGCATATGGTCAGTCGCAAGGACTGCATCTTTCCGGAGGCGTCTCGTTGCATTTCTCGCAGCGATCGTTCTGGTCGTGACGACAATAGGCATGGTTCGTCCGGCGAAAACCGCCACGTCCGAGGACGCGGCGGTGCAGCAGACTGCCGGAGACACTGAGCAGACGGCTGCCGGTGAACAGGCAGATCAGGCTGCCGGCGTTGTTCAGACGGCGGCTGAGGAAAATGCGGATCAGACCGGAGCGGAGCAGGCATTGCCTGCGGGCACATTTACGGCGGAGACGGCGACGCCTGTTCTGACAGGAAGCGGGCAGGCGAAGGATGTTGCGACGAACGCCGAGGTTCATTACGAAGCTGGCGCATTTCAGAGTGGCAGCTCATTTTCCATGAAATTCATCGATAAGAATTCAGGCGACACGGCGCTTGCGGCAAAGGCTGCGGGCGATCAGGCTCTGACCGACGCGGCGCTTGCGGCAAAGGGTGAGCAGACGGCGGCGTGCTATCCGTATTCCCTGACATTCCTTGATGCAGGCGGCAGCGAGACAGAGCCGGCGGCGTCTGTTCATGTGAAGGTGACATTTGCGGAGCCGGTTGAGAAAGTCAGCGCGAATGCGCAGTGGGCCGTGTTCCACATCACAAACGCGGGCGGGCAGTATGTCGCTGAGGATCTCGCGGATTCGGCAAATGCAGAGAACAGGCCGCAGGTTGTGCAGAATGAACATGGCGCCCTGACGGACGTTTCCTTCACGGCGGAGCAGTTCTCGGACTATGTCATCGCGGAGGTCGAGGCGATCCCGACAGCGACGCCGGTTCCGACGGCAACACCAGTCCCGACGGCAACAGCGGTTCCGACAGCAACACCAGTCCCGACGGCTGCGCCGACTCTTACAGCGGCCCCGGCAGCGGCGACTGCGCCTTCCGCAGAGAATGCAGAGTCAGCTGCTGCATCGAATCCATCCGACGCGGCCCTGGCCTCATCAGCGGAGGCAGCGGCGCCGACGGAGTCCGCAAAGAGCGCAGATGATTCTTCTGCGACAGCGGCCGCAGCCGCAACATCCCCGGCGCGGATCATAAGACGCGCGGCCGCGAATGAGAGTGAGAGGGATATTACCGGGAATCTTACGAGTGCGACGATCAAGATTGATGGTAAGGATGTTGAAGGCGATACATGGAATGTCAAGGCCAACAATTCATATGATATTACCCTGCGCTTCAAGGAGAACTCCAATAGCCAGTTCCCGAATGACGGTACATGGATGACTTATCCTATCCCGAATGGCCTTGAGGTCGAGGATCTGAGTGACACGACTTTCGACATGGACGTCGAGGGAGCCGATGGGAAGACGATTAAAGTCAGCGGAAATAAGATGGTCGTCGACAAGGCGACGCGTCGCATCAAGCTCCAGTGGAACCAAGCTGACCCAAATTTCCAGGCGCTGATTAATTCCAATAACCTCTATGTCGACGTTAATATCCATGCAAGTTTTGACGCAAATGCGAAAGAAATTACGTTCAGCGATACCGTGAAGCGCGAAGTCAACGTGGACAGCAAGCACAATGCGAGGGTCTATAAGTACGGACAATATGACAGTAATGACGGCAAGATTCATTACACGGTGACGGTGGATTCCTTGGGAACCTCGAAGGATGTCACCGTGACGGATGCTATCACTGGTACGGCCCTTAAGTACGATCAAAACGTAAAGTATACGTCCACGAAGGGCGCGACCGCAACGACGAAAACGAACGGCAACGGTTTTACCGCGACCATTCCGTCTATGTCAGACGGTGAGGAAGTGAAATTCGAATACACTGCTTCGGTTAACTTTGATAAATTGAGCGGGACAATTTCGGAAAGTGATACTTCAAACGAAGTTAATATCAAATGTGATGGCGACAATAATCCGAAGGACAACTCCAGCACACAGTCTGTGACTAACATTTCCGTCTCGTCGGTCAGCAAGTACGCACAGAGCGTTGGTGATACGTATCCAGAGAATGGAAAGACATACAGAGACATCACCTGGAATATCAATGCCAATCCAGAGCGGAAAAAGCATATTACATACATCTCTGATTCGATCAATCCGGATTCGCAGGGCATTATGACCTACTCCGGCGATGGTCTCACGATTGTCGTGACAAAGGAAGATGGTACTAAGGAGACCCGTACAGTCAAGTGGACCGATAGTAGTATCACTAAGACAGGTACGTCCTCCTGGAAGTATACGCCGCCCGAAAACGACGGTAATGCGTCTTACCAGGTGACATATACGACGAAGGCTGATGTCACGAATCTGAATGGTGATGTGACTGTAAAGAATAATGCAGCAACAGACAATAGTTCGGCGACCGGAAACGCCAGCGTCGGACCCAATGCTGAGGATAAGATCAGCGGGTCGAAGGTCGCAGAGAAAGTGACAGAAGATGAAGTCACATGGGCGATTACGGTTAATGTTCCAGCAAAAGGCCTGGACAAGCTTGTCGTGATCGATACACTGCCGAGTAAGTGGAACAACAAGCCGGATTCATTCGGCAGAATAATTTCGGTAAGAGGATGTGATAATCAGGAAGATTATGTTGTCGACAGCACGAGTGATCCGTCGAAGTTTACCATGACGTTCTACAAAGATAAGGATCACCAGAATCAAGGTATGAACAGCAGCAAGAGCAACCGCACGATCACGATCCGTTACACGACGAAGAACAACAAGGAATGGCTGAAGGATGCTGAGGAGAATTCTGATTTAAAGGGGCATACAAACAACGCGGAAATTCAGGCGCCGGGAGTCAGCACACAAGTCAGTGCCACTGCTTATCCGTCCACGCAGAAGGTGGAGAAAAAAGGAGAACTGCAGAAAGATATATACACGGATTCCAATAACCAGCAATGGCAGATTATCTCCTATGACATTACGCTCAGTGACGTTACGGAAGATAATCTGGTTCTGGAGGATACCTTTGATACGGGACATCTCGAACATTGGGACGGAATAAAATCTCAATATGATAAACAGTGGGATGCCGACTTCATTTATGGCGGAAATCAATACTATCAGGGTGCCGATGGGAAAAAGATCACTGTGACCAAAACAAATGCTGGGATTGAGATTAATACAGGCAAGCTTCCACGCCAGTCGGATGGCTCTTTTTATGGGTATTACAGGATTCGTTACTACCTGAAAATAAGGCTTAATGAGCTTCAGAAGCTGGCTGTAGATAATGGAGGGACAAAAACACTTTCAAATTCCGTGCAGTGGGGCACGAAGGGTGCCAATGCGGATGTAAGCTATTCGTACCCTGGCGTCAAGAAGACATGCGACATGAAAGGGAATGTTGCGTTCTATACAATCGACGTCAATCCGAGCGCGCTCGAGCTGAATGGCGGCAAGGCTATGGATCTTGTGGATACGTTTACGAATCAGGTGGTTGACTACTCGACGATTGCTATTACGGCTACAGATAGCACGGGAAAAGACAGAAAAGGCGAGGTTTCCTATAATTTCAGCGGCAATACAGGGACCTTTAATATTCCTGACTCCACCCATGTCACGATCACGTATCAGGCAAGGCCTGTCGGCAAGGCCGGGTCAACAGTTACTATGACCAATGAGGCCAAAATGGAGACATACCATAGCGAGACTTCAACCCAAGCGACGATCGGCGGCAGTGCGAGCGGCGGCGGCAGCATTACTTCTCTGAAGCTGATGAAATATGCAGCTGACAACATGCAGAAGAAGCTCCAGGGGGCGGTCTTTAAGCTCTGTGATGAAAATGGAACTGCTCTGAAGTACAACATAGGCGATAAAAATGGACAGGATATTACCTTTACGACGGACGAAAACGGCTACGCCTACATCACCCTGTCAGTCAGTACGGAATATTCAAAAGGCCTCGAGCCCGAGAAGTTATATAAGCTGAAAGAGATTAAGGCACCGGAAGGCTACCAGGTGGTTGAGGGGTACATTCCATTCAAAATCTCAGATGATGGAAGTGTTGATCCGGAACAGAATTTGTACGCAAACGGCGGTACCCTCGAGGTCGAAGACAAGAAGATCACCGAGGTGAGCATTACACTTAAGAAGGTTGACTCCGGCGACATGAATAAGACCCTTTCGGGGGCGGTCTTTAATCTCTACGGATCGGACTATATCAATTCAGATGGAAGTGTGAATAAATCCGCGAAGCCCATCGAATCGAGCCTTACGACAGACCATGGCGGCACTGTGTCCCTCGGAACACGGGAAAGCGGCACCTACTACCTCGTCGAGACGAAGGCGCCGGATGGCTACACCAAGGAGACAGAGCCGATTACTGTGACAGTTGCTGATGACGGGGTGACCGTCATGCAGGGAACAAACACGAAAAAATCTGACATAACCGATGGCGCTTCTGGTCAGACTGCGACGATTACCGTCACGAATTCTGCGGGCTATGTGCTTCCTTCCACGGGCGGCATCGGAACTGTTCCGTTCTATGTGATCGGCGCGATCCTTGCGATCTTTGCGATTGTTGCGCTCGTCGTTCGCGCGAAGATGAAAGACAGGTGATGGATGATGAGATCTGACAGATACCGGTTTACAGGTGAGCCATCCGCAGGCATGACGCGCCTGAGCAATAGCCGCTCAGGCGGCGTAAATTTCGCAGGCGGAGAGGCAAGATGACGCGCCTGAGCAATAGCCGCTCAGGCGGCGTGAATTTCGCGGGCGGAGAGGCAAGAAGACGCGCCGGAGCAATAGCCGCTCAGGCGGCGTGAATTTTGCAGGCGGCGAGGAAAGAAGATTCAACGGGGCGGGCCGTTAGTCCGTCCTGCGCAAGAGACAGGAGGAGAGGCTTGACGACAGCAGGAGACGCGGCTGACAAGAAAACGCAGATAAAGGCTGGTGAGAGCCGCTTTCGCGTGATGATGAAGAAGCATCTGCTCACCTGGCTTCCGTTTGTCATTCTGGCCGTCGGTCTTGCGCTGCTCCTCTATCCGACACTCAGTGACTGGTGGAATACAAAGCACGAGTCGCAGGCGGTGGCCGGCTACATCAGGCATGTCGCGAATTTGTCCCGCACGGAAAATGAGCAGATGCTCGAGCAGGCGCGCGCCTATAACAAGACGCTGATCGGCCGCGGCAGCGACCGGTTCGAGATGACGGCCGCG
>ONSX01000056.1 GCA_900320615.1 uncultured Eubacteriales bacterium | reverse complement strand
TGATTACTACAAGACTGACAGAGGTTATCACAAGAGAAGCCTTAATTCTAATGGTGGCTGGAATGTAATCGGCTGTGAATCCTTTGTTAATCAGCCAATCCTTAAGTACAGCAATGAGATCAGAAGTGCAGTATTACTTGTCCATGGAGAAAAAGCACACTCATGTTATTTCTCAAAGGATGCTTATGCAGATATGATCAAAGACAGCAAATATGCTGATAATAAGGAACTTATGATAATCCCTGATGCGGTGCATACAGATCTATATGATGGCGGAGATAAGGATTATATTCCGTTTGACAAGCTGGAGAGCTTCTTTAAGGAGAATTTAAAGTAATGATAACGGTTGAAGAAATACTGGAATATCTTAATTCGGACAGAGTAGAAGATATGACAGAAGAGATGCATGAATGTTCCATGAGGCAGAGCCAGGCTGCCATAAAGCAGACCATGGAATTAAATACCAAGTACCATACGCCAGAGGAAATCGTCAGTATCATGACTGAACTGACAGGTGAGGAAGTGGATGAAAGCTTGAGATTGTTCCCACCTTTTTATACGGATTTTGGAAGAAACATTCACATCGGAAAAAATGTATTCATCAATTCCGGATGCAGCTTCCAGGATCAGGGCGGCATATACATTGGTGATAACACCCTGATTGGGCACAGGGTCGTCCTTGCTACTCTGGATCATGATTTGAATCCTTATGACAGGCACGTAATTGCAGCCGGAGCTGTTGTGACAAAGGATGTTGAGGAAAACACAATTGTAGGAGGCGTTCCTGCAAAATTTATCAAGAAGATAGAAAATGTTAAATCGGTAGAGAAGAAATAAAGAATGGGATGATATGAGTAAAGTGTTAGTGATTTCTACAAGTCTTCGAGCAAAGAGTAATTCCGATATACTTACGAAAAAGCTTATAGAGGGAGCAAAAGCTTCGGGTCATGATGTGGAACATATAAGCCTGAAAGGGAAAAATATCGGTTTTTGTATAGGCTGTCTTGCCTGTCAGAATACTCAGAGGTGTGTCACTAATGATGATGCTGTTGAGATTGCAGAAAAAGTAAAGAACTCAGACACGTTGGTATTTGCAACTCCAATTTATTACTACGAGATGAGCGGCCAGATGAAGACTCTTTTGGACAGGCTCAATCCTCTGTATCCTTCAGACTATAAGTTCAGGAATGTATATATGCTCTCTGTTGCGGCTGAGGATGAAGAGTTTGTGCCCCAAAAGGCTGAAAGCGGACTCCGGGGATGGGTTGATTGTTTTGAAAAGGCAGAATTCTCCGGTTCCTTATTCTGTGGAGGCATAGGCGATATGGGAGAGGCTTCAAATAAATCCGAGGAATTAAGTGAAGCCTATGAGTTTGGAAAGGCATTAAAATAAAATGGGTTTGCGATGAAAACAAAATTGATCTTGATGACGTTTAGTGTGTTCATGATGCTTTTGGTCAGCGCCTGTTCAGGTGATACTAAGACAGCATATGCAAATCATGATTCGCTAGCTGCCAGTTATGCATCGGAAAATGTAGAAGAAACTGTTTTATCAGAAGACTCAGAAATATATCGCACAGAAGAAGTTGATAATCAGGCTGCTGAGAATAATACTTCATCTGATGAAACAGGTATTGGAGAAACCACTATGATAATGAAAATCGGTGATACAAAAGTAAATGTGGATTGGGAAGACAACCAGGCTGTAGCAGCACTACGGGATATGGCCAGAGAAGGTGATGTTACAATCCAGATGTCAATGTATGGAGGTTTTGAGCAGGTAGGCTCATTAGGACAGAACTTGCCGCGAGATGATAAGCAGACAACAACGACTTCAGGTGACATTGTACTATACTCCGGAAATCAGATGGTAGTGTTCTATGGTTCTAATAGCTGGTCATATACAAGGCTTGGTCAGATATCTGATAAGAATGCGGAAGATATAACTGATCTTCTTTCTCATGGAGATGTTACTATAACCATTAGCATTGAGTAAAACGGACTTTTTTTAAAATGTCTGCAAAATATCCGTATAATGTCTGCAAAATGTCCGCTTGCTGTCTGTTTTCAGGCGTTTTTGAGTGTGTTATATTTACAATGGACAAAGAAATGAGGAAAACAAAAAACACTACACCCCCGAGTCCATTTCTTTTGCAAAAGAATAAAGGCATATTGAGCGTCAGCCCATGAGAATTAAAACTCATGGGTCTGGCGCTTTTCTTATGCTTGTAACTGTCAAACGGCGAAATGAAGGAAAGCAAATCATCACAAGGCACAATACGGAATAGGAATGTGTCAATGGCAGAACGCCGCGCGTTGAACGATTCCGTCAGATGATTTGCCCACAGATGCGATGATTGATTCTGGCAGGAGGCAGAACTGGGAAGTGCAAAACTCTGTAACGATGGATCGATGTACAACATCTCGACAACAGGCGCGAAGAAAAAAGCCCAAATAGGCAAAAAACATTATCGGAATTTCTTAAAGAAAAGTGGAACCAGGTGCCCCGTTTTATTGTATTAATAGTGAAAGTACTTTCGTGATGTGAGGAGCGCACAGAATGCCATGAGACGACCAGTGGAAGAGCTAGCAGAGAAATACAGGGATTCCGTATTCCGCGCCGCTTTAAGCGTCAGTCGGAATCCGGAGGACGCCAAGGATGTGGTTCAGGATACGTTTATTCAATATATGAGTTCATCTCGGCAGTTTGACAGTGAAGAACACATCCGGGCCTGGCTTCTGCGCGTTGCCATCAACAAATCCAAAAATGTCATGACCAGCTTCTGGAACAGGAAGCGGGGAGCATTGGAAGACTACATGGAGAACACGCAGTTTCAGGAGCCGGAGGACAGAAGCCTGGTGGAGGCGGTATTTTCCCTGCCGGAGAAGTACCGGGTCGTCATTCATCTGTATTACTACGAAGACTATCCGGTGCGCGAAATTGCCGGAATCCTTCACATATCTGAGGGAACGGTGAAAAGCAGGCTCTCCAGAGGAAGAGCAAGCCTTAAGAAAATTCTGAAGGAGGAATGGGACATTGACGAATAAAGAAAAATACAGGCGGGCATTCTCCTGCCTGCGCGTTCCGGAAGGGTTTTCGGTTGATCAGAAGCGGAGAAAGCGGGAAAAAAGAAGCGGACTGCGTCAGGCAGTTGCTGCAGCTGTGGTGATGCTTGCTGTCTGCGCCGCCGGGGTGAGTGCGTATGCGGCGGATCTGGGCGGCATCCAGAGAACCGTGCAGGTATGGCTTCTCGGTGACCAGACGGATGCCGTCATTACGATAGATGAGGAGGCAGGAACTACTCTCTACAGCCTGCAGGCGGACGACGGCAGGGTGGTTCAAAGCGGCGGCGGTGTTGCGATGGGGGGTGACGGCGGGGACCGGCCGCTCACGGAATCGGAGATGCAGGACTACCTCAACTATCCGGACAAGGAAGTCATCGATGGAAGGATTTATCTGTTCTATAAGGGGCAGAAAACGGATATCACAGACCGGTTTGACACAGACGGCCTTTGCTTTCTCACCATCAGTGACGGCAGGGAGACGCTGTATGTGACGGTCACCCGGAATGCCGGTCTGTCCGTCAGCACGAAGCGGTATGTCCAGAAAGAAGAGCTTCCGGAGGAGTGGTTCCGGTAGAAAGCGGAGAAGGTTATGAAAAAATTTTGTGTCTGTATCCTGTGCTTTCTGACAGCGGCGCTTGCGGGCGTGAGGATGGTGCAGGTGTCCAATGAATCCATTCTGAGATTCGGAAATCTTGAGAAGGATCAGGGTATGTCCTTTTCTATTCCAGACAGTGATGCCATCTGCGATCCAGATACATTATTCACAATTTTAAGCGCCACGGCCATGGAAACCTCTTCCAGCATCATCCGGACCTCCCTCACAGAAGGAACAGGCAGAGATTCCTATGTGGTAAATAAATACATTCTGCTCCCGGATGACGGGACAGAATATGCCGGCGCATTCCCTGTGCAAAGTGGAAGATTCCTCACGGCGGCAGAGACGCTTGCCCCGGATTCCCGCGCATTTGTGTCCACGAAGGATACGGGGGAGGCTGATCAGACCGGCACGATCCGCGCCCATATTCTGAGAATGGAGATGAACGTATATCCGTACGGGAGGATCTTCGGCTCTCTGAAGGCGGACGGGCTTTACTTTGCGTTCCCCGGGGAAGGCGTGTCAGAGAATGCGTTTCTTGAGGCGCTTCAGGGCAACATAACCCGGTACAGTGGTGTGCAGGTTGAACTCTCAGAGCTGAAGGGAACCGAGAGCAAGGTGGGGATGCCGACCAGAGATCTGACATCGGAATTCCTGGTGCTTGGGATGGCTTTTCTGCTGTTTGTTCTGCTGGTGTTCTATTACCTTCTGCGCGGAAAGCGGAAGATCGCGGTCATGCGTCTTATGGGAGCGGGGACGGGGCGAATCTGGTGGGAGATGTTCCGTACATTGGTCATCGCGCAGCCGGCTGTGCTGCTTGTTCTGACGGCTGTTATCCTGTCAGGTGGCAGGGACGGGCTGTACACGGCTGAAGTGATGCTCCCGGCGTATATCCTGTTCCCGGTATGTCTCCTGTTCTATACTGGAGCATTCGCTGTTACGAGTGGCAGCGGCATCTACGTGCACGCACTGAAGGGACGGGACTATACCGGAGGAATTCTGGTCATACAGATCATTGCGGAGTGCGCAGCGCTTGCCGCAATGATATATTGCATGTCCGGTGCATATAACTGCGTGAAGGAACTCGGAAGAAACGCGAGGGAATATCAAACCTGGACGGCGGCTGGGGACTACGGTGTTTTTTATCCGATGTATACGGGTGATGAACAGACCGGGGAGGAAGAGACCCGAAGAGAGGCCGTGATTGCATCGGAGCTGTATCCGTATCTGGATGCGGCGGGCATGGTTTATGTGAATGCCCATGCGTTCGAGGACCGGTCGGAATGGGAGGGCAGCCAGACCTCTGATGCGGAAAAGGCGGGGGACAGAACCCGGGCAGAATACACGCGGTCACTGGAAGTGAATCCTAATTATCTGGACATCTTCCCTGTTCTGGATGTATCCGGCGCGCCGGTGCATGTCAGCCGGGATGAAAGTGCACTGATCCTGCTCGTGCCGGATACGATGCGAGATGCGGAAGCGGAAGTTCGTGACTGGTATGAAAACGAACAGCTGGCCCGCCGTGAAAATGATGCACAGGTATACGGTGTGCTGCCGGATATACCGGAAAAGCAGAATGTGCGGATCATCTGGGCGGCGCCCGGTCAGAAGGTGTTTACCTTTGATCCGGATGTGAATGACACGGGCATGATTGATATGCCGGTGATGGAGGTGCTGACGGAGCGCAATTCGTACATCACGCAGAGGCAGATTCTTGGGACCGGAAATACAGATCCGGCAAAGATCCGGCTGAAGGACAGTACGGAGGCTACATACCGCCAGATGCTTCCTGTGCTGGAGGAACTGGGGCTGGCGGATAATTTCAAAGCACTGGTTTCAGTCAATGAACGGGCCGAGGCTCAGCTGGCGGTGACCCGGGACGGACTCCGGCTTGCTCTCATCAGTATGGCGGTGTTTCTTGCCATGGCGTTTTATCTGATCTATCAGACCACAGCACTTGTCTTTGACAGGAATAAGCGCAGATATCTGGTGGAAGCCGTCTTTGGCGTGAGCTGGCAGCGGATGTACAGAACGTACCTGATTCCCGAAACTATGATACCGGCGGTGCTGTGCCTGCTCATCGCGCTGTTTGACCGGTACAGCGACAGATTATTTCTTCTTGTTGTCTGTGTTTTACTCGCAGCGGGGCAGGGTGTATTCATCTTCGGCTGCACGGTCCGGCTGCAGAAAAAGAATATGGCCAGTGTGCTGAAAGGAGAGTGACGGCGTGGTGGGTATGGAAGAAGAAAGCAAAAACACTCCGATTCTGCAGATTTCCGGCATGAATAAGCGGTATGGGGACCGGGTTATCTTTAATGACTTTTCCCTCACGGTGAACGCCGGGGAGATGATCTGTATCTGCGGCGCGAGTGGAAGCGGAAAGAGTACACTGCTCAACATTATCGGGATGTTTGAAAAGGCTGACAGTGGAGAAGTGAGGCTTTTCGGGGAGAAAATACCGGACGTGAACTCAAAAGCGGGACGGAAACTGTTGAAGAACAGGCTTTTCTATCTGTTTCAGAATTTTGCCCTGGTGCAGGATGAGACGATTGACCGCAACCTGGAGATCTCCATGCTGGAAAGCGGCATTCCTAGAAAAGAGAGGCAGAAAAGAAAACTCGCCGCGCTGAAAAAGGTGGGTCTCGGGTATCTGTCCCCGGATGAAAAGATCTATCACCTTTCCGGCGGGGAACAGCAGCGGGTCGCCATCGCGAGGGGGTATCTCAAGCCGTTTGACCTGCTGCTCGCGGATGAACCGACCGGTTCTCTGGATGAGGGAAACCGGGACGGGATCCTTTCCATCCTGGACAGTTTTCATGCTTCCGGCAAAACGGTCATCATCGTCTCCCACGACCCGGTAGTCGCCGCGCACTGTGGGAAAACGGTGCGTATCGGAGATAATGCGTGACTCCTGGCGGATATCAGAAGAAAATTCCAGACAGTGTGTATCAGGCGGCAGATTAGCGGCTGGCAAGCCGGGCTGCCGCCGTTTCCAGTCTCCAATCAAAAGAAGATGGCTCCGCAAATTTGACACAGGGCCCAAAATGAGTTAGTGTCATTCTCTGACACAGAAAAATTATACGGGAGGTAAGATATGGCAGAGAGACGACCGAAGATCAGGATTACGGTGATTGACCGCCGGGGAAAGCTGGGATGCCACCGCGGACATCATGTGGGTGAGGTGTTTGATTTTGACGAGGACAGAGGGAGGATCTGTCCGATGGCTATGCACTGTGCCTTTCCCTATATCGATATCCTTCGCTATGGCGGAAGTATTCCCGGACAGCCTGCGGGAACCGCGGAATTCTGCTGCTCTGACGCAGATACTATCATGGTCTTCCGGGCGAAAATTGTAGAGAAGGATGAACTGGAGAAATGAAGCTGAACATGAAGAATAATGTGAAAACTGTGGTTCATGATTATAACCGGACTGAAGCCGCTGCGAATCCTGTATTTTCAAATAAGAAGAAACAGAGACGGCAGCTGATTGTGACCGGTGTACTGATTCTGCTGGCAGGGTTGGGAATATTCATCGATGAATCGGATTTCATGGGCAGCAGTCACACGACGGTGCTTCAGTATCTGGAGGTATACAGCGCTTTCCTTCCGCTTCTGATATACATTGTACCCTTTGGGATTTTTGTGAAACAGATCAGTGTAAAATGTGAGATGAGCAGCTGGGAACTGCTGACTGCTGTTTTCTGCGGAGCACTTATTCCCTCCGCATTTGCCGGGGAAGTGAACGGCGGCCTTGATGGCCTGATGAAATCTATGATGGGCCATTCTTATTCCGAGGCGTGGCTCGGCTCACTTGAAGCAGGAATTGCAGAGGAGCTTCTGAAACTGGGCGCA
The DNA here is from genome assembly GCA_900320615.1 of uncultured Eubacteriales bacterium. GTDB lineage: Bacteria > Bacillota > Clostridia > Lachnospirales > Lachnospiraceae > Chordicoccus. The sequence continues at coordinate 5,034 of ONSX01000056.1, read as the reverse complement.
ACAGCATTGCTGCTGTATGTGTGGAACAGAAAATCGTTCAGACAGTACCTGCTTACTGGAATGTGCGTGGGGATGGGTTTTCAGATCGAGGAAGATATTTCGTACATTACAGAAAGCGGATTCAAAAATGTAAACGACGCGTTTCCGACAGCACTGGATCGAATCTCCGGCGCGCTTGGGTCGCACTGGTGCTATGCCGCAGTGACCGCAGCCGGACTCTATCTGATTGTCAGAGCCAGCGGGAAAAATCACAGAAGAAAGGGCCTCGGCTGGATTCTCTTCGTTATGGCAGATCATTTTCTGTATGATTCTCCGATTGGGGAAATAAATTTGTTCAATGCGATTTTGACAGCGGCGATCGTACTGCCGGTGGTCATTTTTTTCAGAAATCCGGAAATGTATACAGCCGGAGCATCAGAGACTGGAGGGCGCGGGAAGATGAATAATCACACAATGGTGAATATCAGAAGAGCTGAGGAGAAGGACATACCGGCACTGCTCGGGCTGCTGAAGCAGGTACTTGAGATCCACGCGGGAATCCGGCCGGATATTTTTGTTCCGGGAACGACGAAGTACACGGTGGATGAGCTGAGAGAGATGCTGAAAGATGACAGAAGGCCGGTTTATGTGGCGGCGGACGAGCAGGACCGTTGCGTTGGCTATGCATTCTGTCAGAAAAGAGAGCAGCCGTTCTCCAACAATATGGTTCCATTTACATCTCTGTTCATCGATGATCTGTGCGTGGATCAGAGCGCGCGTGGCAGACACGTGGGCGAGGCGCTCTTTGAGCATGTGAAGCAGGAAGCGAAAAAAATGGGCTGCTACGAGGTGACCCTGAATGTATGGGCAGGCAACACTTCTGCGGAGAAGTTCTATGAAAAAATGGGGATGAAGACAAAGGAAAGGCAGATGGAGTACATCCTGTGATGGTGCGGCCTCTCACAACTGCTTGACAACAAGTGGATCAATGTTATAATTGCGTTTGTCAAATTTCATATCGGTATACAATTGGAAACGCACACTCCTTCAGTGATAACGAACAACACGGTTATTATTGCAGAAGGAGTGTTTTTTATGCCGAAAACGAAGTTTGAAAATTTTATCTTTACCGTAATTATGGCTTTTATCATGGTGTACGCCATGATCTGCTATAACATTGCCTTGAATATCGGCGGATTGCAGGACAAAGTATTTCTGATGGCATTCGGAGAGCTGAGAATCATGTGGCCGGTGGCAATTATTCTGGAGCTGTTTGTCATGGAGCGCCCGGTTATGTTTCTGACAAACCGTGTCGTTACCCGGGATATGCCATTTATCTGGATCCTGCTGATCCGCTGTTCGCTGACTGTCTGCTTGATGTGTCCGGCGATGAGCCTCGTCGCTACAATTTTATTCAAAGACTTCTCGTCGGCAGGCTTTATCAGCGTATGGCTTCAGACCGCCGCCATGAACTTTCCGATGGCACTGGCGTGGCAAATCTTCTTCGGAGGACCGCTGGGGAGACTTTGCTTCCGTCTGCTGTTCCGAAGAAAGGAAGGAAAGAGGGCTTAAATCCACTCCCTCCTCGTGGAGGGAGACGTGTGTCCTGCATCAACTGCTAGGCCACGCTGAGCTTAAATCCACTCCCTCCTCGCGGAGGGAGACCCCGGCAGAAAATCATTGGCGCTGGATCTGATGGCTTAAATCCACTCCCTCCTCGCGGAGGGAGACTTATCATTGCAGATAACACATTGCCAACTAAAATGCTTAATTGCGCTGATTCGAAGACAGCTATCCTACAATGGCTCAGCTCACTTGACAAACCGGCCCAGTGTCTCCCTCAGTTCCCGGAACGCCGGGATAAAGCGGCTCCGCAGCTGGCTCATCATTTCATTGGCCTCTTCGTTTGTGTACACCTGCGTGACCGGATTCTTTGCCTTCAGCATGCGCATCCAGACCGCCTCATTGTACAGAAGACCGGTTGAGGCAGCCAGTCTTAGAATCTCCTTGTTTGTCTTCGTCTCAGTACCGCGCACTCTGCTTTGTTCCAGTGCGGATCTGATTGCCATGCATGCCAGCTCGACCGTCAGCTGGAACAGGCAGAGCATGCCCAGACGGTAGATTTCGTCGTTCTTGGCCTTCTGGAAATTGCCACCCTCGAGGACGATGAGACAGTGGCAGAAGCGCTTCAGTGCTTTTGAGTCCATCGCAGAGTTCCTCCTTCGCAGGTTCGGAAGATACATAATAGAGGCCGCTGTGCCTCATGAATTGTTTGATTTCAGTATAATTATTATTCCGCGGGTTTTCAATCTGTGCGCGCAGAGAAGCGGGATTCGAAGCGGCGGACGTATAAAAGACTCTCTTACAATCTATCTTGACAACTCATTTCCATAAGTATATAGTTTACAAACGTAAATTATTAAGAAAAGGTTACTATTAATGCACGCCGCGGATTGCGTGGGTAAAACTGACCGGAATAAGCAGAGAAAGGCCAATGAACCCGCGCGCGTGGCTGTGGCTTGAGACAGAAAATGGAGGGCCGGGAACAAGAGAATGACAGATATTTCAAATGACGCGATGACCGTCGGGTTCCGCTATATGCGCCTTTTGCGCAGACAGATGATGGCGATTCAGAAGAAGCACGGCCTGCAGGGAATTGACATTTCCGTGCTGGCGCTTCTGGTGAAGAGAAGCGGCGGCGGCCATTGCCCGCTGAAGGGCGACACGCTGAAGGATATCACGGAGGTCGGCATGTTCCGGAAGACGTATATCTCACAGTCCCTGTCGAGACTTCTGGGGAAGGGATACATCACGATGGAGCGGGACACGGAGGATCGGCGCTTTGTCCATAATCTGCCGACGGACAAGGGGCGCGCGCTGATCGGGGAGGAGCAGGAGTCGTGCCACGACATGAACCGGCGGCTGATGAACGGGTTCTCGGACGAGGAGAGAGAGACGCTTCGCAGGCTGCTGTCCCGCGTCGGGCAGAATATGGACGAGGAACTGCGGAGGAAGGAGACTGATTCATGCTGCGAATGCTTGGAAAAATGAAGAAAAACTTCGGTTGGATCCTCCTGATCTTTGGACTTCTCTTTCTGCAGGCGACTTGTGACCTGTCCCTGCCGGAATATACGTCGAAGATCGTGGATACGGGAATCCAGCAGAAGGGAGTGGAGGACGCCGTCCCGTCGAAAATGCGGGCGGCGACGTATGACACGCTGATGAAGCTCATCGCAAAGAGCGATCAGAAGATTGTGTCGGACAGTTATACGAAAGAAAATGACAAGAACGGCGGCGGGATCTGCAAACTGAACCCGTCAGTGAAGGGCGATCAGCGGGATGAGCTGAATACTGTTCTAAGTCAGGCGGAGATGCTTGTTCTGATGGCGCAGAAACAGAACATCGATCTGACAGCGCTTCCGGAGCAGGCGATTATCCGGCTGCAGGAGCAGATGCAGTCAAAACTGAAGGCGTATCCGGATTCGATCGTCACGCAGGCGGCGGTGACATTTGTCCAGAGCGAATACAAGGCGCTCGGCGTCGATCTCGACAAAATGCAGACACGTTATCTCTGGGGCGCCGCGTGGCAGATGATCGCGCGGGCGCTTCTGTCGATGGTCTGCTCGATCTTCGTCGTCTTCCTGTCGAGCCGCGTCGCGGCGAGCCTCGGGCGTGATCTCCGCGGAGAGGTATACGGCAAGGTGCTGACATTTTCGAGCCGGGAGATGAACCAGTTCTCGACGGCGTCGCTGATTACGCGGAGCACAAATGATGTTCAGCAGGTGCAGCTCGTGATGTCGCTGATGTTCCGGGTTGTGCTGTACGCGCCGTTCCTTGCGATCGGCGGCATTCTGAAGGTCATGAAGACGAGCTCGTACCTGAGCTGGATCATCGTTCTCGGAACGGCAATCGTCGCGGTGGTCATCGTCGTGCTGTTTACATTTGTCATGCCGAAATTCAAGGTGCTGCAGAAGAAGATTGACCGACTGAACCTGATCTGTCATCCGCGCATTTTCGACGGAGAAGCACGAGGAGGAGCGGTTCGATGACAGCAACAGAGATCTGACAAAGACGAACCTCTTCGTGAACCGGGCGATGGCATTCATGATGCCGGCGATGACGCTGATTATGAACGGCATCTCGGTGCTCATCATTTACTCCGGTGCGCATGGCGTCAATGACGGCAAGATACAGGTCGGCTCTATGATGGCGTTCCTGCAATACGCAATTCAGATCATCATGTCGTTCCTGATGCTGTCGATGATCGCGGTCTTTATCCCGCGCGCGAGTGTCTCTTCAAAGCGTATCTTCGAGGTGCTCGACACGAAATCGTCGATTGAAAGTCCGAAGAATCCGGAGAAGCCGCTCCCGCAAATGAAGGGCACGCTCGTATTTGACCATGTGTCGTTCCGCTATCCGGGAGCTGAGGAGCCGGTTCTGAAGGATATTTCATTTACTGCGAAAAAAGGCGAGACGGTCGCATGTATCGGCAGCACGGGATCCGGCAAGTCGACACTCGTCAACCTGATCCCGCGGTTCTTCGATGCGACGGAAGGGAGCGTCAAGGTCGACGGTGTGGACGTCCGGAATATGGACATTCATGATCTCCGCGGCCGGATCGGCTTTGTGCCGCAGAAATCGGTGCTTTTCTCGGGGACGATCGCGTCGAACCTTCGGTTCGGACGGCCGGACGCGACGGACGAGGAGGTCCGCAGAGCGGTCGGGATCGCGCAGGCGGCGGATTTCGTGGACGCGCGGCCGGACGGGATTGACGCGCATATCGCGCAGGGAGGCTCGAATGTGTCCGGCGGTCAGAAGCAGCGGCTTGCGATCGCGCGGGCCGTCGCGAAGCAACCGGAGTTTTATGTATTTGATGACAGCTTCTCCGCGCTCGATTTCAAGACGGACGCGAGGCTTCGGAAGGAGCTGAAGGAGCAGACAGCCGGTGTCACGACGCTTATCGTTGCGCAGCGTGTGAGCACGATCCTGCAGGCGGACCAGATCCTTGTCCTCGATGAGGGAGAGGTCGTCGGGCACGGCACGCACGCGGAACTC
>ONSX01000055.1 GCA_900320615.1 uncultured Eubacteriales bacterium | reverse complement strand
CAAGGAAGACATCAAGCCGCAGGCACTGAAGCAGATCCAGGAGCGCCTTGTTCTCGAGGCTGTCGCTGAGAAGGCTGACATCAAGATCTCCGATGAGGATTTCGAGGCTGAGGTGAAGAAGATCGCGGATCAGTACAAGATGGATGTCGACAAGCTGAAGGAGTCGATGAGCGACTACGAGAAGGAGCAGCTCAAGAAGGATATGGCGGTTCAGAAGGCTGTCGAGCTTGTTACGGACAGCGCCAGGGAGGTTTGAATTTGATCAGTAACACACTGGTTCCGTACGTCATCGAACAGACGGCGCAGGGTGAGAGAAGCTATGATATTTACTCGAGACTGCTCAAGGAGCGCATTATCTTCCTCGGCGAGGAAGTCACTGACGCGAGCGCGTCCGTGATCGTCGCGGAACTCCTGTTTCTTGAGTCGGAGGACCCTTCCAAGGACATCAGTCTCTATATCAACAGCCCGGGCGGATCTGTCACCGCGGGCATGGCGATCTATGATACCATGCAGTATATCAAGTGTGATGTTTCGACGATCTGCATCGGCATGGCGGCCAGCATGGGTGCATTCCTGCTTGCTGGCGGCGCGAAGGGCAAGCGCCAGGCGCTTCCAAACGCGGAGATCATGATCCATCAGCCGTCGGGCGGCACGCAGGGCAAGGCCAGCGATATGCTGATCGATGCGGATCACATCCGCGCGACACGCCAGAGGATGAATGAGCTTCTGGCACAGAACACCGGCAGAACTGTTGAGGAGGTCGCACGCGACACAGACCGCGACCACTGGCTCACGGCCACAGAGGCTGCCGATTACGGCATCATTGACAGCGTCATTAAAAACAGATAAAGTACAGATGGAAATCTGTTACGGAGAGCTGCTGCGGAATTTGCAGCAGCTCTTTTAAGACAGGAAGGGGAGAACCAGAGGCATCTGCGCCGCTGGAAATGAAAGTCTCTTCCAAAAGGAGAAAATATGGCAGGAAGAAGTTCCGGTAATAAACTCAGATGCTCCTTCTGTGGAAAGAGCGCAGACCAGGTCCACAAGCTCTTTGCCGGCCCGGAGGGAATTTATATCTGCGACGAGTGCGTGAAGATCTGCACAAACATCATGGAGGACGAGGCGGAGAAGAGTTTCGAGGTCGACGACGGCGAGATTCATCTGAAGACGCCGGTCGAGATCAAGAAGTTTCTGGATGAGTATGTAATCGGTCAGGACGAGGCGAAGAAAGTTCTGGCAGTATCTGTATACAACCATTACAAGCGACTGCTTGCGCCGAAGGAGAAGAATGGTGTCGAGCTGCAGAAGTCGAATATCATGATGCTGGGACCGTCCGGTTCCGGAAAAACACTTCTCGCGCAGACACTGGCAAGAATGCTGAACGTTCCGTTCGCGATCGCGGACGCGACGACGCTGACCGAGGCGGGTTACGTCGGCGAGGATGTCGAGAACATCCTGCTCAAGCTGATCCAGGCGGCTGACTACGACCTTGAGCGCGCAAAGCACGGCATCATTTACATTGATGAGATCGATAAGATCGGGCGCAAGTCTGAAAATGCATCCATCACGCGCGATGTCTCCGGTGAGGGCGTTCAGCAGGCTCTCCTCAAGATTATTGAGGGGACCAATGCGTCTGTTCCGCCGCAGGGCGGCAGAAAGCATCCGCAGCAGGAGATGATCCAGATTGATACGACGGATATCCTGTTCATCTGCGGCGGTGCATTTGTCGGAATGGACAAGATCATCGAGCAGAGAATGGACACGAAGTCAATCGGCTTCGGTGCAGAGCTCGGCAAGACAGAGGAAGAGAGAAATGAGGGAGAGATCCTGAAGCATGTCATGCCGCAGGACTTCGTCAAGTTCGGTCTCATCCCGGAGCTGATCGGCCGTATACCGGTCGTTGTGTCTCTGGACGGCCTCGATGAGGACGCGCTCGTCCGCATCCTGAAGGAGCCGAAGAACTCTCTGGTCAAGCAGTACACGAAGCTTTTTGAGATGGATGGCGTGCGCCTGACGATTAAGGATGACGCGCTGCGCGAGATTGCGCATGAGTCCGTCGAGAGAAAGACGGGTGCGAGAGGCCTCCGCGCGATCATGGAGAAGACGGTCATGGACGCGATGTACAGGGTTCCGTCTGATCCGTCCATCACAGAGTGCGTTATCACGAAAGACTCCGTCGGCGGAAAGAAAGAGCCGGAGCTGATTCACGGCGAGCGGTCAGAGGACGACGCAAAACCGATGATGGCCAGACGCACCTCGAAGCGGAGAAAGACATCGAAGTCCGTCACAGCCTGACGCGCTTTCATGGAGAGAGAACATGTATAAGATTAAATCTGCGGACCTGGAAACTGTGTGCGGCATCACGAGCAGGCTTCCGCTCAACAAGAGACCGGAGCTCGCATTCGCGGGCCGGTCAAATGTCGGCAAAAGCTCGCTGATCAATGCACTGATGGAGCGGAAATCCTACGCGAGGACGTCCGCCCAGCCGGGAAAGACGCAGACCATCAATTATTATCATGTCAACAAGGGGGAGACACGTCCGGATTTTGCGCCGGACGTGTATCTGGTTGATCTGCCGGGCTACGGCTATGCTGTGCGCTCGAAGGAAATGAAGGAAGGCTGGGGCGGCCTGATTGAGGGCTATCTTCGAACCTCGAAGAGGCTCCGCGCCGTCTTTCTTCTGGTCGATCTCCGTCACGAGCCGACGGCCGATGACTGTCTCATGCACGACTGGATTATTGCGAGAGGCATGGAACCGGTTATTATTGCGACGAAGGCGGACAAGCTGAAGAAGCGGGAGATCGAAAGAAATCTCAATGTGGTGCGGACAACTCTTCATGTCAGTCATGAGACGAAGGTGATTGCATTTTCCGCAGTCACGAAAGAGGGAAGAGACGAGATCTGGGACACGATTTCAGCATACGCGAAATGAGGAGTACATGCCCCGTGAGGCGGCAGAGCGGTGTCGGAGAGGTGAGCGATGGGAATTATCAGGGCCAGTAAGCTCGGTTTTGACTATATCAAATACGCGGACGAGTCAGAGACGCCGGAGAAAGTCACGGCGCTCACGGACGTCGATCTTGATGTCGGGAAGGGACAGTTTATCGCCATTTTAGGACACAACGGGTCCGGAAAATCGACGCTCGCCAAGCAGATCAATGCGCTCCTCGTCCCGACGAGCGGCACGATGTATATCGACGGCGTGGACACGACGGAGGAAGAGAATCTGTGGAAAATCCGTCAGAAGGCAGGAATGGTCTTTCAGAATCCGGATAACCAGATCATCGGAACGGTTGTTGAGGAGGATGTCGGGTTCGGTCCGGAGAATCTCGGTGTTCCGACAGAGGATATCTGGCACCGCGTCGATGACGCGCTCGCCAAGGTTGGTATGCTCGGATTCCGCGACCGCTCGCCGAACAAACTATCGGGCGGACAGAAACAGAGAGTTGCGATTGCTGGCGTCGTCGCGATGCACCCGGAGTGCATTGTCCTCGATGAGCCGACGGCGATGCTTGATCCGAATGGCCGGAAGGAGGTCATTGATACTGTCCGCGAGCTGAACCGGACGGAGCATGTCACAGTCATACTGATCACGCACTACATGGAGGAGGTCGTCGTCGCGGACAAGGTATATGTCATGGACAAGGGCCACATCGTTATGCGCGGCACGCCCAGACAGATTTTTTCACGTGTCGAGGAACTGAAAAAACTGCGCCTTGATGTGCCGCAGGTGACGGAACTCGCGTGGGAGCTCAAGAAGGCGGGCATTGATCTTCCGGACGGAATCCTGACCATTGATGAGCTTGTGGAGGCGCTATGCTGATAGAGTTAAAGGACGTGTGCTACACATATGGCGTGGGAACCGTGTATGAGGTGAACGCGCTCGACCATGTGAATCTTGCGATCGACGAGGGAGAATTCATCGGTGTGATCGGACACACCGGGAGTGGAAAGTCAACGCTGATCCAGCACCTGAACGGCCTCATTAAGCCGACGTCCGGCGAGGTCCTCTTCGAGGGCAAGAATATCTGGGACAGTGGCTATGATCTGCGCACGCTGCGCACGCACGTCGGCCTTGTTTTCCAGTATCCGGAAAACCAGCTCTTTGAGACGGATGTCCTGAAGGACGTGATGTTCGGCCCCAAAAATGAGGGGCTCTCGCCGGAAGAGTGCGAGGAGCGCGCGAAGCGCGCTCTGAAGGAAGTGGGGATCGCGGAGGAGTTGTATACGGCGTCGCCATTTGAATTGTCCGGCGGACAGAAGCGGAGAGTCGCCGTGGCCGGTGTGCTCGCCATGGACCCGGAGGTTCTGATTCTCGATGAGCCGACGGCAGGACTCGATCCGGCCGGCCGCGACGAGATTTTGAACAGGATCAAGTATCTGCGGGACACGCGGGGAATCACGGTGATCCTCGTTTCCCACAGCATGGAAGACGTCGCGCAGTACGCGACGCGGCTGCTCGTTGTCAATGACGGAAAAATTGCATTTGACGACACGCCGAAGCACGTCTTCATGCACTACAGGGAGCTCGAGAAGATCGGGCTTGCGGCACCGCAGATCACTTATATCATGCGGGCGCTCTACGCGAAGGGGCTCGATGTCGATCTCACGGCGACAACCGTCGAGGAGGCGAAGAGAAGCATTCTGATGGCACTCTCAGCCAGAAATTCGCTGGAGGGAAAGTAAGAAATCATGGAAATTTCATTAGGCCAATATTATCCGACAGATTCGATCCTGCATAAACTGGACCCGCGCGTGAAATTTCTCGGGACTCTGATTTACATCATTGCGGTCTTTCTTGTGAGAGGCCCCATCGGATATCTGTTCGTCACGGCAGTGCTCGGCATTCTGATTGCCCTGTCGAAGGTGCCGTTTGGCTACATTCTGAAGAGCATGAAGCCGATCTGGTTCATCCTCATCATTACGGTCATTTTTAACCTGCTGCTCACGCCGGGGACGGCTGTGTGGCACTGGGGAATTTTGAAAATCACTGATGCGGGAATCCGCATGGCGGTCCGCATGGCTCTGCGTCTTGCTTATCTCGTTATGGGTTCGTCGATCATGACACTGACGACGACGCCGAACTCGCTGACAGATGCGATGGAGAGTCTCTTTGCGTGGATGAAGGTGTTTCATGTGCCGGTCCATGAGATTTCAATGATGATGTCAATCGCGCTCCGCTTTATCCCGATTCTTACGGAAGAGACGGACAAGATCAAGAAGGCGCAGATTGCCCGCGGCGCGGATTTTGAGAGCGGAAATTTCATTGCGCGCATGAAGGCGATGATTCCGCTTCTTGTCCCGCTGTTCGTCTCGGCCTTCCGCCGCGCCAATGATCTGGCGATGGCCATGGAGGCGCGCTGCTATCACGGGGGAGACAGCCGGACGCGCATGAAGCCGCTGCACTACGGGCATCGCGACTATGTTGCGTATGGCATTGCAGTGGTGTTTTTTGCCTGCTGCATCGTGCTCCGCGTGCTCGGAATCTGAGAAATGGAGGAAACATGCGAATCAAGCTGACGGTTGCCTATGACGGAACCTCCTACAACGGGTTTCAGTGCCAGACGAATGGCGTCGCGATCCAGGATGTCCTGAACGGTGCCATCTCTGATCTCTTCGGTACCCCGATCAGAACGATCGGCGCGAGCCGCACGGACGCCGGCGTCCATGCGGAGGGAAATGTCGCTGTATTTGATGTGGAGACCCGCATCCATCCGTCTAAAATTGCATTTGCGCTCAATGCGCGTCTCCCGGAGGATATACGCGTCGTGGAGTCCGAGCGAGTCCCGGATGACTTTCATCCCCGCTACCAGACGACCCGCAAGACCTATGAATACCACATTCTGAACCGGACACATCCGGATCCGCTTTTTCGCCGGACGGAGATGCATGTCTACTATCCGCTTGATGAGCAGAAAATGAATGAAGCGGCGCAACTTCTGATCGGTGAGCACGACTTTGCGTCCTTCTGTTCCGCAGGCAACTCGACGGTGACGACTGTGCGGACTATCACGGACGCGTCCGTGACGCGCACGGGAGACAGGTTGGTGTTCCGGATCCGCGGAAACGGTTTTCTCTACAACATGGTCCGCATTATTGTCGGCACACTCCTCTACATCGGGGAGGGACGATGGGAGCCGGAGAGGATGCGCACCATTATCGAGGCGAGAGACCGCCATGAGGCGGGACCGACTGCGATCCCCAAAGGACTCGTCCTGGTTGGAATCGAGTACCCGGACTTTGTCCGTGAAGAAAATAATCCCAGTTGACATCCGCGGGGAAAGACGGTATTCTTAAAGTCACATCTACAAACTGAACAGGGAAGGCCGATGAGAAAGAAAAGTAGCCTTGCCATGATACCCTACAGAGAGCACGCAGATTGCTGAGAGGCGGCGGGAAACGGCATGGTGAATGGGCTTTTGAGGCAGGGTGATAAGTGGCCGCGTGCTGCGCGGCAAACTGAGTGGCACCGCGGTTTATAAGAATCGTCTCAGGTTTAAGACCTGAGGCTTTTTTATTGTCCGGAGCCTTCCCGAGGGAGGAAAAGGAGGAGATTTTATGAAGAGAAAGATGTTTACAACGGCACTTGCAGCGGTATGTGCGCTCTCTCTGTGCGCGTGCGGAAGCAGCTCGAAGACGGCGTCTTCGTCCTCTGCGTCGGCGGAGACAGCGGGCTCCGTCGTCACGGGAATCGAATCCACAGAGAGCACGCTGATCGAGGCAACCGGCAATACATTTTCAACGGCAGCAGACGTATCCGGAAAGACCTATAAGGTCGGTATCATCCAGTATGTAGATGACGCGTCTCTCAATCAGATCGAGGCGAATATCGAATCCGAGCTCGATGCAATCGGTAGTAAGCTCGGCTGTACATTTGACTATAAGGACTACGTGAAGAACGGGCAGGCTGACGGCACGGTCCTCAATCAAATCGCGTCGGAACTTATTTCCGATAATGTCGACATGATTATCCCGATCGCGACGCCGACGGCTCAGATCGTGCAGACGGCGACTGAGGACAATCAGATCCCGGTTGTCTTCGCGGCTTCCTCTGATCCGGTCGGCGCGGGCCTCGTCGCCTCAATGGACAAGCCTGGCGCAAACATCACAGGTACATCGGATGCGCTGAATACAGAGGCTATCATGAACCTGATCACAGCCGTCAACCCGGATGTCAAGAAGGTCGGTATCCTCTACTCAAAGAGCGAGGACGCATCCACACAGCCGGTCAAGGACGCAGAGACGTACCTCGACAAGAAGGGCATTTCCTACGTTGAGAAGACGGGCACGACGAACGATGAGGTCTCCTCGGCTGCGGACTCTTTGATCGCAGAGGGCGTCGATGCGGTCTTCACACCGACCGACAACACGATCATGAAGGCTGAGCTTGCCATCTATGAGAAGTTTCAGGACGCGGGCATCCCGCAGTATTGCGGCGCTGATTCCTTCGCACTGAACGGCGCATTCTGCGGCTATGGCGTCGACTACGCAAACCTCGGTGTCGCGACGGCTGATATGGCGGCGGATATCCTGATCAACGGCAAGAACCCGGCGGATGTTCCGGTCAGGACATTTGACAACGGTATCGCCACGGTCAACACGGACACATGCGAGGCGATCGGCCTTGACTTCGATGATGTGAAAAAGGCGATGCAGCCGCACTGCACACTTGTTCAGAAAATCACAACCGCGCAGGAGTTCAGTACAGAAAGCTGACGCGGCATTATCTGCAGGAAATGGAGGAGCCATCCTTGTTCATCACACCGGAAATTCTTCAGACAGCCCTTGAGGTCGGGCTTATATACTCCCTTGTTGCGCTGTCACTCTTTTTAAGCTTCAGTATTCTTAATATCTGCGATCTCTCGACAGACGGCTGTTATACGCTCGGTTGCGCTGTCGGGGCGGTCGTCACGATGTCCGGACATCCGGTTCTGGCCCTCGTCGCCGGCATGGCGGCGGGTGTATGCTCGGGATTCGTAACGGCGTTCCTGCAGACGCGCTTCCACGTCCAGAGCATCCTTGCCGGTATTATCGTCAATACCGGTCTCTATACGATCAATCTTGCGGTCATGGGATTCTCGTCGAACTATCCGATTTTCGGAAAACCGACTGTCTTTTCCATGATCAAGGGGATCGGAAAGTCGACGCAGTGGAAAGGCTGGAGCCCGCTTCTGCTCCTGGCAGTTTTTCTTGCGCTGATCTGCCTGGCGCTTCGGTGGTTTCTCAGCACGCGGCTCGGTCTCTCGATTCGCGCGACCGGTGACAGTCCCGCAATGGTCAGGGCCTCCTCCATCAATCCTGCTTTTACTATCACAGTCGGTCTCTGCGTGGCAAATGCAATGACCGGCCTCGCAGGCGCTCTGGTCGGCCAGTACAACAAAACGAGTGATATCAACCTCGGCACCGGAATGGTCACCATCGCGCTTGCTTCGCTGATTATCGGCGAGAGCTTCTCAAAGAAGAGCCAGAATATGCTCTGGAGGATCATCAGCGTCGTTATCGGCTCTTGTCTCTACCGTGTGATCATTTCCATTGCGCTCCGCCTGAACGTCCCGACAGAGGCGTTCAAGCTCGTCTCTGCGCTGATTGTCTGCATCGCGATTGTTGCCCCACAGACGAAGGAGATGGTTTCCTTTGAGAGAAGAAAGCATGCTGGTATGGAGAGACACGTCAAAGATACGGAAGGGAGGCAGTAAACATGCTGGAACTTTCACATATTTCAAAGACGTTTAATCCCGGCACGGTCAATGAAAAGCGCGCGCTTTGCGATCTCTCACTGACCTTGGAGGACGGGGACTTCGCGACGATCGTCGGGTCGAACGGCGCGGGCAAGTCCACGATGTTCAACGCAATTGCCGGATCCTTCTACGCCGATGAGGGAAGGATCGTTCTGGACGGAGAGGATATCACATTTACGCCGGAGCATGTGCGCAGCAAGTTCATCGGTCGTCTGTTTCAGGATCCGTTGATGGGAACTGCACCGCACATGACCATCGAGGAAAACCTGGCGGTGGCATATCTCCGCGCGAGCACGGGAAAGCATCAGATCTTCAGCCGGGTGAGCCGGAAAGAGCGTGAGATGTTCCGCGAGAAGCTGGCGCTTCTCGACATGGGTCTTGAAGATCGCATGGAGAACCCGGTCGGTCTGCTCTCAGGCGGCCAGAGACAGGCGCTGACGCTTCTCATGGCGACTGTCGTGACACCGAAGCTCCTCCTTCTCGATGAGCACACGGCGGCTCTCGATCCGGCAACAGCGGCCAAGGTGCTCGATCTTACGAAGAGCATCGTAAAGGAACGAAACATCACCTGTCTCATGGTCACGCACAACATGAACCAGGCGCTCGAGCTCGGAAATCGCACGCTGATGATGGATTCCGGAAGGATCGTCTTCGATGTCCGGGGAAAGGAGCGCGAGGGCATGACTGTGGAGCAGCTGCTCGCAAAATTCGCGCAGGATACGGGCGGAGAGTTCAATAACGACCGGATTCTTCTGTCGACGGAGAAGGGCGATCGGGCATAAATACAGTAAGTAAAAAGAAGCACATCCTGTTTATATTCAGCGTGAACAGGATGTGCTTCTTTTTTATATGCAGATATCCCCGCTGCTGCGTCTGCGCGATCAGACTCTGAAAAACAGTCAGGCGCAAAGGCAAGCGCCTCTGGGTGCATGTGAGCTGTAACGGCCTGCCGGGTGCGGAATCAGCGATCCTCCATCGGCGTGAACTCGAGACGGTCTCCGACGTACTTTGTCGCGGGGCGCATGATTTTACCGTCGTACTCTTTGTTCTCGACGTTGTGCGCGACCCAGCCGGCGACACGCGCGATCGCAAAGAGAGGCGTGAAGAGGTCTTCCGGAATGCCGAGCATGTGATAGGCGAAGCCGGAATAAAAATCGACGTTCGTCGGAATTGTGCGGCCCTTGCGCTCCATGATGACTTCCTTGACCATGGACTCAAATGCGCGATAAAATTCGAATTTTTCCTCGCAGTGCTGTTCCTCCGCAAGTTTTTCGCAGAGCGAGCGCAGAAGCTCTGCTCTCGGATCAGAGAGCGTATAGACGGCGTGACCGAAGCCGTAAATGAGGCCGCTGTGGTCGTAGAGCTCTCCGTCGAGAAGGCCGTTCACGATGCTGCGGAGCTGATCCTTGTCGGTTGAATAATGAGTCATCGAGATGATCTCGTTCATCATTTTCGAGACGGAGATATTCGCGCCGCCGTGTCTCGGTCCCTTGAGAGAGCCGATCGAGGCGCTGACTGCGGAGTAGAGATCCGTGGCTGTCGATCCGACGACGACATTGGTGAAGGTGGAGTTATTGCCGCCGCCGTGATCCGCGTGCATAACGAGCAGCGCATCGAGGAGGTTGGCCTCGCGCTGTGTAAATTTTCCGTCCGGGCGAAGCATGTAGAGGATATTCTCGGCGATCGAGCAATCCTGCCGCGGATAATGAATGACGAGCGACTGGCGGTACAGAGTATGCATTTTCGACTGATAGGAGTAGCAGCCGAGTGAAGGGAACTTCGCGATGAGATTCAGTCCCTTCAGCATGGTCTGATAGACATCCTGGCTGTCCGGATCCTCATCATAATTATAGAGGGCCAGCGTCAGCATTTGCAGCCGGTTCATCAGGTTCTTCGACGGAGAACTCAGAATTTCGTTGATCAGGAAGCGATCCGGCAGATCATAGCGGATTGCCATCGCCTGCTTGAAACGCTCGAATTCCTCCCGCTTCGGGAGATAACCGAAGAGCAGGAGGAAGACCGTCTCTTCAAAACCGTAGTTCTTCTGACGGTTCCGGATCAGATCCTTGATGCTGTAGCCGCGGAAACACAGATCGCCTTCGCAGGGAACGACACTTCCGTCTTCCAGTGTCTGATATCCGATGACATCGGAAACTCTTGTGAGACCGATGCGGACGCCGGTGCCGTCCTCATTGCGGAGACCCTTCTTGACGTTGTACTCCTTGAACAGCTTGTTTGGAATGTCAGTATAATTAGAAGATTTCCCGAAGAATCTCGCCAGGACGTTGTCATCATTGTAACCAGTGCTATCCGGCATGTAGCTCCCTCCCTCTATCTTTTTCAGTTCACCAAGGGGTGCTGAATCATTAACAATTGAGAATTATTATAATAAGAGGAAATATATTCGTCAAGAATATGATTCAGCTATGTAGCGTGATAACGTGGGAAAATCTGCAAAATCCGTGAGATTTCAGGTTGACATGACCCTGGAGTGGTGCATATAATACTTAAGTGCGACATCCCAAGTCGCTTATATTTTATGCTCATTGTACGGCCAAAGCCCGCCGGAAGATGTTGAGCGCAAATGGTATGTCATCGATGCTACCGACGCGACTCTTGGACGCCTGGCTACGGAAGTTGCCAACATCCTGAGAGGCAAGAACAAGCCGATCTACACACCGTATATCGATACAGGCGATTATGTTATCGTCATCAACGCTGACAAGGTTAAGCTGACAGGCCGCAAGGCTGATCAGAAGGTATATTTCCGTCATTCCAAGTATGTGGGCGGTGCCAAGTTCACATCTTACAAGGAAATGATGGAGAAGCATCCGGAGAGAGTTGTTGAGTACGCTGTCCGCGGCATGATCCCGCACGGTGTTCTCGGCGATGCACAGTTCAAGAAACTTCACGTCTACGCTGGACCGGAGCATGAGCACGCTGCTCAGAAGCCGGAAGTCCTGACGCTGAAATTCTGATAGGAGGGTACA
>ONSX01000083.1 GCA_900320615.1 uncultured Eubacteriales bacterium | reverse complement strand
TGACTACGATACTAGAACAGCGGACAAAAATGATATATACTCCTATGGTTTTGCTTTTACGTCCGGTGATCTGGATGGCGCTGTTCAGTCTCTGTCAGACATTCTCCCGGATATGCTGAAGCTCGCGGAGGTAGAGAAATCCTGCCAGCTGATGGCATCCGAGATCGAGAAGACCAGGCGCCGCGTCAATGCGCTGGAGCATGTGATCATCCCGGAGACCCAGGAGGGAATACGGTACATCACGATGAAACTGGATGAAAATGAGCGAAGCACACAGGTCCGCCTGATGAAGATCAAAGACATGATGCTGGAGGACGCTCATAACTACAGTGAAAAAGAGAATTATTAAGTATATCGCTCTGTTTGCCATATTCTGCGGCGGAATGGCGCTGTTTTCCAATCTATTTTTTATCAGCCGCCAGCAGACCCTGTCAGCGTCGGATCTTTCAGATCCGACGCTTCCTGTCATGTGCATCGATATTGACGGGAACAAGATTGACCAGCTGAATGGTTTCACCTCGGAGATGAACGCTCAGGATATGCGGGACGCTCTGATTCCGATTTCTTCCAGGCGGACGGTGACCATATCCTACAAGGCATACAAGAATGCGATCCAGTCTGTGTCCTACGAAGTGACGACTCCGGATACCGGGAAGGTTGTTGAAAATGCAAAAATCGGCAACTTTACGTCGGACGGGGACTACATGACGGCGTCATTTACACTGAGCAAGCCGATTCTGATGAATCGGGAATACCCGATCTGCTTTACGATTCAGACCGATGAGACCACCGTATACTATTATGCGAGCCTGATCCAGCGCTCCGATCCGGTCACAGACAACTATGTGCAGTTCGTCTATGATTTTTATCAGAACAGTCTGAACCCGGAGACCTCTGCCGATCTGAATTCGTACCTTGAGACAGACAATACAATCACAAATAATACTTATACGAATGTCAACCTGCAGTCGACGCTGAAGCAGGTCAGCTGGGGATCCCTTGCACCGACCCTGTTCCGCAAGGGAGTTCCGAAGATCACGGAGATCAATGATAATACCTGCTCGATGACAAATGAATACATCCTGAGCGCCGCGAACGATGCGGGAGAGACAGAATACTACCGTGTCACGGAATTCTACCGGATGCGCTACTACAACAGCAAGATGTATCTGCTCAACTTCACGAGAGACGCAGAGCAGATTTACGACGGAAGCAGTTCCACGGCGGTTACGGCTTCCGGCGTCAACCTCGGAGTTGCCAGCAAGTCCGTTCAGTATATGTCGGATGACGCCGGAGATCTGGTTGCATTTGTTCAGAACGGGGCTCTGTGGGAGTTCAATACATCATCGGAGAAGCTGTCGAAGGTGTTCTCATTTTCTGACGGGACGTCGGCGGACGAGCGGTACGACGATACGGACTGCGACATCAAGATTATCAGAACCTATGAGGGCGGCGGACTGGATTTCATGGTCTACGGTTACATGAGCCGCGGAGAGCATGAGGGCCAGATGGGCATCATGGTGTGCCACTACAACGCGGAGTCATCAGTCGTGACGGAGCATGTCTTTATTCCGTACAACAAGTCCTGGCAGCTGCTGAAGCACGATATTGCCCGTCTTTCTTATATGAATACGAACGGCGACGTCTATCTCTATCTGGATCGCAGCCTGTACCGGATCAAGAACGGAACCAATCAGGCGGAGACGCTGCTTACGGACGTCACGCCGGAGTGCTTCGTGACTAATACGGACAATAACATGATTGCGTACCAGAAGGAGATGAAGGAGAACGCGTCCCGGACGGTCATAGTCATGGATCTGGACAGCGGCAAGACGAAGACGATTCGCGCGGGGAGCGGGCAGTACATCAGGGCGCTCGGATTCTTCGGGAATGATTTTATGTACGGATTTGCGAACCAGTCCGATCTCGTCGCGGACGCATCGGGAACCGTGACATTTCCGATGTTTGAGCTGAAGGTCGAGTCATTTGACGGGACCGTAAAGAAGGACTACAAGGCGGACGGCATCTATATCAAGGCCGTGAAGATGGAGCCGGGACTTGCCGAGCTCACGCGCGTGACGAAAAACAGCGACGGCACCTATGCGGCGACGAGCGATGACACGATTCTGAACAGCTCTTCTGGTTCGGGCTCTGTAGTCAGGGTTTCAACCAGCAATACGACGCGACAGGGAACAACGGTCACGCTGGCGATGCCATCGACTGTCACGAATATAAAGCCGACGGTCGGAAGCTTTCAGGTTCAGTATGCCGGCAGTGAGTCGGCCGATCTTAACCTCGGCAGCGACAGCGGAGATTACTACTATGTCTACGCCTACGGCGGCCTGCAGGGCGTCTATTCCTCTGCGGCGACGGCCGTCGCGACGGCGAACGCCGATGTCGGCACAGTTGTGGATTCGGAGGGACAGTATGTCTACGAGCGCGGCGCAAAGGCAACAGAGACGGAGCTGAACAATGATGACATTCCGCAGGCTTTCCTGTCCGGAGAGACCAATGCGGACACGCTGCAGAAGATGCTCGATGAGTCGGCCGGATCGACTGAGAGCTCTGCATCTTCGACCGATTCCATGGAGGATACAGATACCGCCGCGGAAGCGTCATCCTCGTCCTCGGGCTCTGCTATCCGGGTGATCAATCTGACCGGCTGCACGCTCGATGATGTCCTCTACGAGGTCTCGCAGGGACGCGCCGTTGCGACGAGACTTGCGGATGGATCGGCGGCCGTGATCGTCGGCTATAACCAGTACAACACGCTGCTCTATAATTTCAGCACCGGAGAGCACTACTATATGGGCATCAACGATTCGACGGCGAGTATGCAGGCGGCGGGCAATGTCTTTGTCTCTTATGTTGAGCCGCAGGAGACGCTGAAGGACGGCTGAGATACCTGATGCAATCTGACAATGCGAAACGAGCGGATGGGCCGCTGCCGGGACGTGTCCGGGCAGCGGCCTGTTTTCATCTGGAAAATGTATAATTTTTATCCGGCGGTTCTGCAGGCATCACCGGGCACTGTGCATATTTTGTGGATAAAATGTGTACAAAAAAGAATTTTTATCAGATGTATGCCTTGACGCATGCCTTATTTATGTCTATCATAATTTTTATGCATCAGAAATATTAGAAAATCTGCTCAAAGTATAAGGAAAACTGATGAAAATTAGCGAATTCCGTCTTTTGATAAGAGATTGTGATGGACGGCAGATCCATCCGTTCTGATATGCGGTGCATGCATAATTTCCTAAAGGAGGAGAGTATATTATGGAAATGAGAAAATTCACAAGCCTTGTGCTGGCGGCAGCCATGGGCGCGGGTCTTCTCGCAGGCTGTGGCAGCTCTTCATCAACATCTTCATCGGCCGCTTCATCAACGGCAGCGGCATCTGTTGTGACGGATACCACATCGGCAGCGGCGTCGACAACAGCAGGCACAACGACAGCTTCCAGCGGCGATACCTTCAAGATCGGTGTCATCGGACCGCTGACAGGCGGCGCTTCCGCATACGGCACAGCTGTTCTCTACGGCGCGCAGGTCGCGGCAAATGAAATCAACGCAGCTGGCGGCATCAACGGCTATCAGGTCGAGATCGTCTCCGCGGATGATGAGAACGACGCGCAGAAGTCCGTCAACTGCTACAATACACTGAAGGATAAGGGCATGCAGATCCTTGCCGGAACCGTTACATCCAATCCGTGCATCGCAGTTGCTGATTACACGAAGCAGGATAACATGTTCCAGATCACACCGTCGGGCTCCGCTGAGAAGTGCATCGCGAACGACAACGTCTTCCGTACATGCTTCGCAGATCCGGAGCAGGGTACACTTTCCGCTGACTATATGAGCGAGAACAAGCTCGGCAAGAAGGTCGGTATCATCTATGACCAGTCCGATTCCTATTCTTCAGGCATCCATGATGCATTCGTCAAGGAAGCAAAGAAGAACGGCCTCGACGTCGTATCTGACGAGGCGTTCAACGCGGACAACAAGACAGACTTCTCTGTCCAGATCCAGGCCGCTCAGGACGCGGGCGCTGATATCCTCTTCCTGCCGTTCTACTACACAGAGGCTTCCCTCGTTCTGCAGCAGGCAAAGAAGATGAACTATTCACCGCTGTTCTTCGGCTGCGACGGTATGGACGGTATCCTTACGGTCGATGGCTTTGACAAGAGCCTTGCAGAAGGCCTGATGCTGATGGCTCCGTTCTCCGCTTCCGCGACAGACGAGAAGACACAGGCATTCGACGCGGCCTATGAGAAGCTGTCCGGCGGCGAGGCTCCGAACCAGTTCGGTGCTGACGAGTACGATACACTGTATGCGATCAAGGCTGCTGCCGAGAAGGAAAATGTCACTCCGTCCATGAGCGTCTCCGATATCTGTGAGGCCATGAAGAAGGGCATGACAGAGATTCAGATCTCCGGCCTGACATCTGATTCCATCACATGGGACAAGTCCGGCGCTCCGACAAAGAGCCCGCGTGTCTACGTCATCAAGAACGGTGAGTACGCCGAGGAGTCCACGTCTGATTCCGCAGCGACAAGCACTGCGGCATCGACCGCTTCATGACGGGAAATACAAGCTCAACATAATCAGAAGAAGCTGCCGCGCCGGCCAGATCCGACGCGGCAGCTTCAGCCAATTTTAACCCATTGAAAGCGGCTTCGAAGAGTTTCGAGGCCAGGCTTCGAATCATTTCGAACTGCTTTCAATACTATTGAAGACAAGGTTCGGTAAAACTATGAATTTTCTGAATTATCTGATCAGCGGCATCAGCCTCGGCGCCGTCTATGCGATCATCGCTCTGGGCTACACGATGGTTTACGGCATCGCTAATATGCTGAACTTCGCGCACGGCGATTTCATCATGGTCGGAAGCTATATCATCTTTGTGCTTGTTTCAAGCCAGGGCATGAACCCGGTCGCCGCGCTTCTCATTTCCATTGTGTGCTGCGCTGGCATCGGTGTCCTCACGGAGAAGGTCGCGTACAAACCGCTCCGTAACGCGAAGTCACGGCTCGCCGTTCTGATTACGGCAATCGGCGTCAGCTACTTCCTCGAGAACGGGGCGCTCCTCATTTTCGGTTCCAATACGAAATCCTTCCCGTCCATTGTCACCTGGTCGGGCATCACGCTTTTCGGAGGAAGGGTCAAGATTCAGGGAACGACGATCGTGACGATCCTCGCGTCCGTCATTATTCTCGTTGTCCTTCAGTGGTTCGTACACAAGACGAAGGAAGGCCAGGCGATGCTCGCCGTCGCTGAGAACTACGGGACGGCCACGCTGATGGGCGTCAATGTCAACCACACGATTTCCATCACATTCCTGATCGGTTCGGGTCTCGCGGCCATCGCGGGCGCTCTCATGTGCAGCGCGTATCCGTCCCTGACTCCGTACACAGGCGCAATGCCGGGCATCAAGGCATTTGTCGCGGCCGTTCTCGGAGGAATCGGTTCGATCCCCGGCGCTATGATCGGAGGCATTCTTCTCGGTGTCATCGAGAACCTGAGCAAGGCGTATATCTCCTCACAGCTCTCCGACGCAATCGTATTCAGTATCCTGATCATCGTTCTGCTTGTGAAGCCTACGGGCATCCTCGGCAAGAAGGTTCAGGTAAAGGTCTGACGGAGGGAGCACTTTATGAGCAAAACGAAGACATTGTCAAAAACCGGCAGGGATCATCTGATCACCTACGGGATGGTTATTATTATCTATATTGTCGTTGAGATCCTGCTGCACGCGGGGCTGATTAACAACCAGATGCAGGGACTTCTCGTTCCGGTCTGCTACTACTCGATCTGTGCGGTCGCCCTGAACCTCTGCGTCGGCATTCTTGGCGAGCTGTCACTCGGCCACGCGGGCTTTATGTGCGTCGGTGCGTTTGCGAGTGCGATCTGGTCCTATCAGATGCAGAACACGTCGATGCCGGCCGGACTTCGCTTCTTCATCGCATTCCTGATCGGCATCGCGGCGGCGATGATCATCGGTGTGATCATCGGCATCCCGGTTCTCCGTCTGGACGGCGACTACCTCGCGATCGTGACACTTGCGTTCGGAGAGATCATCAAGAACCTGAACAGCGCCCTGTTCCTCGGCATCGACAGCAAGGGCGTTCATCTGTCGCTCAAGTCTGCAATTTACCTGAACCTTGAGGACGGTGTGGATCCGATTGTCAACGGCGCGCAGGGTATCGCGGGAACGCCGCGCGACGCGAATTTCACGATCGCGGTCATCGTGCTTCTCATTTCCCTGTTTATCGTCCAGAACCTGATCGATTCACGTGACGGACGCGCCATCATGGCAATCCGCGACAACCGGATCGCGGCTGAGGCGACGGGAATTAACATCACAAAATACAAGATGCTTGCATTTGTTATCTCGGCGGGCATCGCGGGAGCGGCAGGCGTCCTCTACTCGCATAATATTTCCACGCTCGTGTCCCAGTCTCAGTACTTCGGCTACAACGTGTCGATTCTGATTCTGGTCTATGTTGTGCTCGGCGGCATCGGAAACATGCGCGGATCGGTCATCGCGACGGCCATCCTCTATATCCTTCCGGAGCTGCTCCGCGGACTCAATAAGTACCGTATGTTCGTGTATTCGATTGTCCTCATCGTTATGATGCTGCTCAACTGGGCTCCGGCCGCGGTCATATTCCGCAAGAAGCTGTTTGCGCGTTTCAGGAAAAATGAAGGCACCGCTGAAGGAGGTCGCAAGAATGGCACTGCTTGATGTTACAAATCTGAGTATCCG
>ONSX01000054.1 GCA_900320615.1 uncultured Eubacteriales bacterium | reverse complement strand
TTACTTGACAGCTCCGTTCACGACGCCGCCGATGATCTTCTTCTGCGCGAAGATGTAGAAAATGAGGATCGGCAGAAGGGCCAGCAGGTAGGACGCGAATGCGAGATTGTAGTTCGTTCCGAACTGCGTCTGGAAGGTCATCTGCGCGAGCGGCAGTGTCGTCATGCCGCTGCCGGACATAATAACGAGCGGTGTCATGACGTCGTTCCATGTGCCGAGGGCCGTGAGAACCGCGACCGTCGCGTGCATCGGGGACATCATCGGGAAGACGATCTTCCAGTATGTCTGCCATGTCGTCGCGCCGTCAACTCTTGCAGCCTCTTCGAGAGCGATCGGGATGTTCTTCAGATAGCCCGTGTAGAGGAGCACGTTCATCGGCATGTAGAAGACGACGTAGAGAACGATGACGCCGGCTATATTGTCGATGTGGAGCTCAGCCGTCTGCTTGACGAGCGGCATCATGAGGATTGCGAACGGAACGAACATACCGCTGACGATGTAGTAGTAGATGAAGCGGTACGGCTTCTTCCTCTGCATGTTGCGGGAGATCGCGTAGCCGATCAGGGAGTGGACGGCGATCGAGATCACCATCGTGATGCCCGTAATCAGAACACTGTTCAGCAGGGAGTGCCAGAAATCCGTGACCTTGATCGCCTGCGCGAAGTTCGAGAAGCTCCAGTGCTTCGGCAGCGAGAGGATGCCGGCGATACTGTTTGTCATTTCACTCGGCTGCTTGAACGCAATGACAACCGTCATATACAGCGGAAAGAGAACCGTAATGAGACCGATGAGAAGAAGAATGGTAACCGGCCAGTTGACTTTTTCTTTGATGTTCGTATTTTTCATCACAGCTGCTCCTCTCTTCTATTCAGGAATTTCATCTGCAGAACAGAGATCGTGACAATCACCAGGAAGAAGATGACCGCATTTGCACTCTGGTAGCCGAACTGTCCGCCGGACATACCGTTCTTGTAAATGAGGTACGAGATCGATTCAGTGCTCTGCGCAGGGCCGCCTGCCGTCAACGCGACGATCTGATCGAAGACCATCAGGAAGTTCTTCATGCACAGGACCATATTGATCGTGAAGAACGGCATGATCAGCGGGAATGTCAGGTTCCAGAACTTTGCCCAGCCTGTCGCTCCGTCGAGCGAGCCCGCCTCATAAACCTCAGCCGGAACAGTCTGAAGGCCGGAGATATAAATAATCGTGTTCATCGCGATCGACTGCCATGCGCAGACGATAACAATCGCGATCCAGGCCGTCTTCTTGTCAGCAAGCATCGACGTCGTCTTTGTGAGGTACGGCACGATGTACGTGAAGAAGTAATTGAAGATGTAGCCGACGACCAGGGCGCCGAGGATGTTCGGAATGAAGTAGAGGCCGCGGAGAGCGCTCTTGAACTTGATCTTGCTGTTTAAGGCAAGCGCCATGATAAGGCTCAGCACGTTGACAAGGATCGTCGCCGTAACCGCAAGCTTAAATGTAAACAGGTAGGAGTTGCCGACCCGCGGGTCCGTGAAGAGGTCCGCGTAGTTTCTCCAGCCGACCCAGTCGAAGGTGCCATAGCCCTTGAAGTTTGTGAAGCTGTAAATGAAGCCTCTGATGAGAGGCAGTGTATTAAAGCAGAAGAACAGTGCGACGATCGGGATCGTGATCAGCGCAAATGTCCTGTTCCGGTTTTCCGGTCTTTTCGTTTTCATATCAATTCCCTCTCTTCCATTCAGGATGCCGTGGATGCTGTTTCTGTTGCGCCGGAATCCGCATTCGGATGGGCCTCATTATAAGCCTCGACCTTCCGGATGATATCGCGGTTGTACCGCTTCCAGTCCTTGTCGAACTTCTTCAGAAAAGCGTCCGTGTCCTTGTTGATGAGGAAGGTCTGGATCTGCGCGTCGACTGACATCTCCGATGGATAGTGGTGATCCTGATAGTCCATCGTCTTGTCCTGGTTGATATAGTCCTTCATGCCGTCGAGCTCAGAGGCAAGCTCAAAGTCTCCCTTCTCGCACGGAACCGCGTTCTGTGCGTCGAGGTAAGTCTGGACATTGTCCGGATCCATCAGGAAATCGATGACCTCATAGGCCGCTTCCTTATGCTTGCACGCCGCCGTGACAGAGAACTCGAGGTCGACGCCGGAGTTCAGGACATTTTCTGAGGAGTCATTCGATGCCGGCATGACGAAGGAGTCGATATTCAGGTCCGGATTAACCGACTTGATCTGCGGGATCGCGTAAGAGCCGATCGTATACATCGCGGACTGCCCTTTCGCAAATGCAGTACACGCGTCGTTGTAACCATATGCGACCGCACCATCCTCGCCATAGGGAAGAAGCTCGAGCATCTTCTCGGCGACGTCCCTGTACTGCTCAGCGAACGTTGTCTTGCCGGAATTCACCTCATTAAAGACGTCCGGAGACACGAGATCGACCGCGAGCGCGTTCCACGGCGCGAGGCACGTCCATGTGTCCTTGAAACCGAAGTAAAGCGGCTGAATACCGGCTGCCTTGATCTCATCACAGAGGTTTATGAACTCATCCCACGTCGTCGGGATCTTCCAGCCACGCTCCTCAAACATATCCCTGTTATAGAGGACGCCGGCCGCGTTCGCGACATAGGGAACACCGAACGTTCCATCTGTCGGCACATACTCGAGATTCTCCAGCGTGTCGATGTAGGACTGCTTGACGTTCTTTAAGCCATCAAAGTCGGACACATCCGCGAGGATGCCTGCGTCAACGAATTCCGAGTAGTTCGAGTCGCCGCCGATGCCGATGATGTCCGGATAGTCCTCGCGGATAAAACGCGTCTTCAGGATCGTCGTCGCGTCACTCGGAGACTCGATCGTCAGGTGGATGTTGTCGTGCGTCGCGTTGAATTTCTCCTCCAGCTCATCGAAGATGTCGACAGCCTCCGGCTTGTACTGAACGAGATCAATCTCGATCTTCTTGCCGCTGCCAGACGACGAGGAAGAGCCGCAGCCGCTGAGAGCCGTGCCCGCGGCCAGAATACCTGCCAGGCCGAGAGCGGTTATCCTTCGTGCTTTCATTACGTGTACCTCCCTTTCCGTGTAACCACGTGTTTCATGTTGTCTATATTATAATTTTCCTTTGTTTATCCGGGAATATCGTATCTCGCCGCATTTTATTCCAAAATGTATCATTCCGTGCTATACTTGAAAAAGAGATCACATAACGGTATATATTGTCAGGGGGATGTCTTATGGAGCAGAAATTTACAATGGCAATTTTCCCGAACGAGAATTTCATCGATCTCTCGCTCGTCCAGTACGGCCACGAGTTCTGTGAACCCGGCCACTCCTTCGGCCCCGCAAAGCGCAACCACTATCTCTTCCACTTCGTGGTCAGCGGCTGCGGCCTTCTTATGGCCGATGACAGGAAACAAAGGACGCATGAATACAACATCCGCAGCGGGCAGGGGTTCCTCATTTCCCCGCAGCAGACCAATACGTATATCGCGGACAGCACGCATCCATGGGAATATATCTGGATCGAATTCGACGGACTCCGGGCCCACCCCGCACTCGACGCGGCGGGACTCACTCCCGACTCACCTGTCTACCACGCGCAGAGTGCGGAGCTCAGGGATGAGATGCTGAAAGAGATGCGCTACATCGTGGATCACAGCGATGCCTCCTCGTTCCACCTGATCGGACACCTCTATCTCTTCTTCGACTATCTGGTCCGATCGGTCCAGCGTCCGACCTACACGACGGGAAATAAAATGCAGGACTTCTATATTCACGAGGCCCTGCAATACATTGAAAACAACTTTATGAATGATATTTCCGTTGAGGAGATTGCGGAGCACTCCGGCCTCGGCCGGACCTACTTCAGCCGCCTCTTCAAGAAGACGGTCGGCTCCTCACCGCAGCAGTTCCTGATCGGCTACCGCATGATCAAGGCCGCCGAGCTCCTGAAGCTCACGAACAAGTCCGTGAAAGAGATCGGTGAACTCGTCGGCTATCCGAACCAGCTCCATTTCTCCCGCGCATTCAAGGGTGTCTACGGCCTGTCCCCGCTCCAGTGGAAGAAAGGGCAGGCGGGCCGCTGAACGGTTCGCCTGCCCTTTCGCATACATCGCGAAAAAAGTTTTATGGTGCCTTTCTGAGATCCTGTGCAGCCCTGTGCCTCTTCTCTTCACGGCCCGTCCGTATCTTCCGGACAGCGAGGTACACGAGCCCCGCAAGCGCCGCGGCTGTGAGGATTCTGCCCCACCACGGCGTCTTTTTTATATTAAAACACCGGACATTGACCCACATCTGGTTGATCGCCCTGTTCTGCGCCTGATCGAAATACACCATGATCGACGAGCGCGCAATCGTGCTGCCATCCGGGTACTGTGCAAAGAGCTGTCGCTTCGTCTGCTCCTTCGGGACTGTCAGGACATAATCGCCCGTCCCGCCCTTTGAGAAGAAGTAATTGACGTCGTACGGCACCGTGTCCGCGTCGCCGTCCTTTGCCCCGTACCGGTCCTCGAGGTACTCATAGATGAGCGGACTTTCTCCGCCGGAAATGACAGACGTGTAGCCGATGTAGTACATATTTCGGATCGCATTGTCCGGGCGCGACAGAAAATTGATGAACGCCTCTGCGGCCTTCTGTTTCCCGGCATCTCCGTTTATTCCCTTCTTCAACATGACCCAGCCGTCGAAATAAATATTGGTCGACTCCTTCGGAACCGCAAAATCGAGCTCAAAGTTGTCCTCATCCGCCTGATCCATCGTATAGACCGCATCGCCGGACCACTGGTAGTTCGCGAGCACTTTGCCCGTGATCATGTCCGCCTTGCCCGAGTTCTGCAGATAGCTTTGCACCTCCTTGATCATCTCCGAAGACGTATCGTTCATCTCATTTTCCAGGTTCTGCGAATAGTCCGGGTTCTGAAGGAACGAGCCGGATGTGAGAAGCTCTGACTTCAGCGCACCGACAGCCATAAAGTAAGAGTCGCGGACATTGTCCTTGATCGTGATGCGTCTCCTGAACTTCGGGTTGTCAAAGAGCGTCCACGTGGACGCCTCGTCCTCCGTGACGGCCTTGGGGTTGTAGACGACACCGGTCACGCCCCACATGTAGCCGGCCGCATATTTTGACCAGGTCTCGCCGCCGATGGACTTTGTATCAAAGATATCCCTGATGTAGGGCGAGACGCCATTGATGTAGTAGTTATCCGGATTCGACGTGTCAAAGAAGCTGTCCGAGAGCGGGACAAGCGCGTCCTCGCTCATGAGCTTCATGAACATGTAGTCGGACGGACAGACGACATCGTAGACATCGCCGAGCGTCAGCATGTTGTAGAGGTCTTCATTGGTTCCGAACGTCGAGTACTCGACGTTGACCTTGACGCCGTATGTCTTCAGGTACCAGTCCTCGAAGTCCTTCACCATGGACTGCTTTCCTATGATATCGCCGTCCGGCAGATGGATCGTCTCATCCTCGTCCCAGTCGCCGGTATCGATATATTCCTCCCAGTTGCAGACGCGGAGCGTGACCTCGGGGACGGACGAGGCAGAGACCGTTTTCGCCGTGAGGGCCGTGCCGGAAAGAAGCCCGGCCGTAAGAGCAGCCACAAGACCGATGGCAAAGGTCCGGCCGGCATGTCCCGTTCGTCCGGACTTCCGACTGCCGGAAAGCTGCGGCGTATATTTCCTTTCACTTGTCTTCGCCATGGGTGCCTCCTTTCTCAGCGCCGGCGGATCTCACGTTCATCAGCACGACAATCAGCACGACGATCGCAAAGATGACCGTGGACAGGGCCCAGAGCGCGGTCTTGATCGTCGTCTGCGAGCCCTTGGTCGCGTTGACGACGTAGGTACTGATCGTATCAAATGTCGCCGGTTTCGTGTAGGTCGCGATAAAGTAGTCATCGAGCGAAAGCGTGATGGCGAGCGCCGCTCCGGAGATAATTCCCGGGACGAGCTGCGGGATGACGACCTGCGTCAGGGCGTGGAACGGCGTCGCGCCGAGATCGAGTGCTGCCTCGTAGGAACTCGGATCAAGCTGGCGGAGCTTCGGCATGACGCTCAAGTACACGAACGGCGCGCACAGCGTCACGTGACCCGCGACGAGCGGAATGAACGTGTCCTTGCTGACACCGAGAACGACGACCAGAAGGATGCAGATTGAAAAGCCCGTGACAACGTCCGCGTTGACGACCGGAACCTGATTTAAGATGCCGATCGCGCCCGCGGTACGCTTCTTCGAGTAAAACGAGCCGATCGCTCCGATCGTTCCGAGAAAGGTCGCAATCGCAGCCGAACCGAACGCGAGCGCGAGCGTGCCTGCGATCATGCCCGTGAGCTCCGGTGTCGTAAAAAGCGTCACATAGTTGTGCAGCGAAAATCCGCGGATCGCGCCGATATTTGTCGCGTCCGTGAAGCTGTACACCGCCAGAATCAGAATTGGCAGATACAGCAGGATCAGCATGAGCGCGAGAAAAATGCGCCTCAGAATTTCATGTTTCACAGCAGCGCGCCTCCTCTCTGCGCGTCCGCCTCACCGTCATCTCCTGTCAGAAGCGTGAACAGGCAGATGATGGCGAGCAGTATGAGGGCAATCATAGAGCCTCCGTTCCAGTTGTAGGCAGCGAAGTAGCTTCCGATGAGCGAACCCATGATATAGGTGCTGTTATAGAGCATGTCGAGGACGACGTAGTTCGTCATCGCCGGCAGGAAGACCATCGAGACGCCGCTGATGATACCCGGCACCGAGAGCGGGAGCGTCACAGTGAGAAATGTCGTCCGCGGATCCGCCCCGAGATCCATCGCCGCCTCCGTGAGCGCGCCGTCAAGACGCGAGATCGTCGTATAGATCGGCAGGATCATGAACGGCAGGAAATCGTATGTCATACCGATGACCGAGTTGAGGAACGGATGCATCGCGAGATTCCCCTCGATCACAGTCAGGACTTCCTTCAGGGCCGTGATGCGGAGCGAGAAATTGATCCACATTGGCATGACAAAGATCATGACAATGACTGATTTTGACTTCAGACGGCTCGTCGCGAGAAAATACGCCGTCGGATAGGCGAGCAGAAGACATACTGCCGTTGTAACCGCCGCGATCGCGAAGCTGTAGAGCAGCGTTCCGAGCGCATTCGGGTCCGTGAAGAATCCGGTGAAGTTCGTCATCGTGAAATGTCCGGTCCCGTCCGTGAACGCGTACCAGAAGAGGACGATGAGCGGCAGGACGACGAACAGCACGAGAAACACGAGATAAGGAATGCCAAGGCTTTTTCTTGAAAATTTCATATCCGCCTCCGTTTACTTTCTGCTGTATGTGAATGTCATCTTATCGACCGGCATGATGAGACTCACGCGGTCGCCCATGTTCCAGAGATACTCGTCGTTGACGACGAAGTCCTGCTCAAGGTCCGTGTGGATGACATAGCTGTAGTGGTCTCCTGTGTAAATGAGGTTCGCGATATTACCCTCCACAAGTCCCGCGTCCGCATCGTCCGACATCTCAATGTCCTCCGGCCGGATCGCAATCTTCACGCGGATTCTCTCCGGATTAACCGTCTCTCCTGCCGCGTCGACAAGCGTCCCGTCCTCAAGTCTCCGGCTCCCCGGAATGATCTTCGTGACGCTCGTCGGAATCTCCTTCCCGTTATAAGCGAGGCGGAACTTCTCGTTGAAGTCCGCGAAGAAGATATTGGTGTGGTCCTCTGCGGGCATGATGTGGATGCCGTCCGGCTCGATGACCATGCCGACTGTGGAGCCGACCTTCGCATTCTTAATGGACTGGACGACGTACTCGTTCTTTCCGGACTGAACTGTGATCTCATAGTGAATGCCCTTGAAGATGACAGATGTGACCTCGCCCCTGACCATGCCGCGCTCCGGGTCTGTCAGCGTAATGTCTTCCGGCCGCACGACCGCCGTGATATGCGTGCCCTCGGCCACATCGTCGACGCAGGTAAACTCGCCGCCTCCGAAGCGGGCCTTCATTTTCCCGGTCATGATTCCGTTGAAGATGTTGGACTCGCCGATGAAGTCAGCGACGAAGGCATTCTTCGGCTCGTTATAGATGTCCTCCGGCGTGCCGATCTGCTGCACTTTGCCCTCGCTCATGACGACAATCTTGTCAGACATCGTGAGCGCCTCCTCCTGATCGTGCGTGACGTAAATGAACGTAATGCCGAGTTTGTCATGCATGTCCTTCAGCTCGATCTGCATTTCCTGGCGCATCTTGAGATCAAGGGCACCGAGGGGCTCGTCAAGAAGAAGAATCTCCGGCTCATTGACGAGGGCCCGCGCGATGGCAATTCGCTGCTGCTGTCCGCCGGAGAGCGTCGATACGCGCCTGTTCTCAAAACCCGCGAGGTCAACGAGGTCGAGGACGTGCCGGACCCTGCGGTCGATCA
Organism: uncultured Eubacteriales bacterium; assembly: GCA_900320615.1. GTDB lineage: Bacteria > Bacillota > Clostridia > Lachnospirales > Lachnospiraceae > Chordicoccus. The sequence goes on along the minus strand of ONSX01000054.1, from coordinate 8,064 downwards.
CGTCCTTCGGCGTCTTCTTCTGGCGAAGGCCGTAGGCGATGTTGTCGTGGATATTCATGTGCGGAAACAGTGCGTACCGCTGGAAGACGGTGTTGATTGGCCGCCTGTACGGCGGAAGGTCCGTGATCGGAGAGCCGTTCAGAAGAATTTCACCCGATGACGGGATGTCAAATCCCGCGATCATGCGCAGTGTTGTCGTCTTGCCGCAGCCGGACGGGCCGAGAAAGGTGACGAATTCACCGCGCTTCACCTCGAGGTTGAAGTCGCTGACCGCCTTGTAGCCGTCGTCGGCGAAGACCTTGGTGACATGCTTCAGTTCGATAATGTTTTCATTTTCCATCTTTTTTATACCTGCCCCTGACTCATTTTCTGGTAGATACTGCCTGCCGGTTCTCCGGCATGTGTTGCGGCGCGAACCTGCGTCTTAAAACATCGGCGGCGTGCTGATCCACAGGAACTTCGCTGGTTTTGCCCCCGGGTTCGCAATCCTGTGCTTCGTCTTCGCCTGGTAATAGAAGCTCTCTCCCGCCTTCACATGGTACACCTTGTCGCCGAGATAAAGCGCAAGCCGCCCGCTCAGGCAGTAACCGAACTCCTCGCCGACATGCGGGTCGTCCTCCCCGAGCGTCGCGTGCGGCTGGATGATAACCAAAAGAGGCTCCATCTGGTTCTTCTGCGCGTTCGGGACGATCCATTTCCGGCTGTTGCCGGCCTCATCGACCTTCTCAAAATAGTCCCCCGTCCCGAAAACGACCTGTTCCTCCTCGCCCTCCCGAAAAAACTCCGCGGGCGTCGACCCGAGAATCTCGATCAGATCGAGAAGCGATTCAACGGACGGCGAGACCTGCCCCCTCTCCAGCTGGGAAATGAACCCTTTCGTGAGTTCCGCCCGGTCGGCCAGCTCCTGCTGCGTCAGCCCGTTGCGAAGCCTCAGGTTCTTGATTTTCCGGCCGATGTCCTCATTCATCTGCCTGGCTGCCATTACGCTGCTCCTTCCTCCGTTATACACCCGCTGTCTGCCGCCGCGGCGGGCTTTACACTGATTTAATATATGGTAAACATAAAATATGCTAACACTAAACTTATGCGCCACGGGCCATTATACTACAGATAAACTCAAAGTCAATCATTGCTTAACATGGATTTTTACCAGGATTAAACGGTCAAAAAAAAGCCACCCATTGCCGGGTGGCTTCGCAAAAAATTTTCATTTGTCACTGGACAGTCACGTTGAGAACCGCGCCGTTGCTCGTGTTGCCGTTCTTATCTGACACCGTGTAAGTAACCTGATAGGTTCCCGGTGTGTTCATGTCCGGCTTTCCCGAGATATCGATATGCTGCCACAGCGTACTCTCTGAATCCGTGTCATCGGACAGAGACGCGATGTACGTCCGGTAATCAAACGCAGACCCTTTCGCGAGCGTCACATAGTGCTGCGTGAGCCGGATGGACGGAGTTCCGGCAGGAAGGGCCGCGATATCAGCCTCCTCCTGCGCGGCAGCCGCTGACTCCTGGTCTGCAGATTCTGTCTGCGCAGCAGATGATGTGGTCTCTTCCGAGTTGGCAGGCTCCGTATCCGATTCCGTTTCAGACGAGTCGGCTGTCTCCGCCGTCTCCTGGATGCCTGAGGACTCGATCACGCCGGTCTTCGCTCCGCTGTAGGTCATTGTTCTCTTATCTGTCGCGACATTGTGGCTCTTATCCTCTGCCGCGTAGGACACCGTGACACTCTTTCCGTCTCCCGCCACAATAATACTGGTCACGCGGAGAGACTTCGTGACGTCGCCGTCCTTGTTGTCCTTCGCTGTCACTCCCTGAAGAAGCTGATCGTCCGTCTCGCCGTCCGTGTAGGCCGCCGTTCCGTCAGGAAATGAAATCACCGGTGCCTGCCGGTCCATGGACTTGTATGCCATCGCCGTCACGCAGATGAGCAAAGCCGCGACGATCGCCAGAATTACTGTTACAATTTTTTTACTCATGAATGTTCAGCCCCGCTTTCCTTCGGAGAAGACACACTGTCTCCGGATGCTTTCGTCTGTGCACCATAATACTTGCCGTAATATTTACCATAATATTTTCCGGTCCGCTTCATGTCAACCTTATTGAGGACAGCACCCAGAACCGGGCAGGCCGAGCGGTCAAGCTGGGCCAGGATATCCTGCGCGAAACGATAACCCACCGTGCCGGCCTCGATGACAAGCACGGCCCCGTCGCACTCTCTGGCGACGATCGCGGAGTCGATGACATTCGCAAGCGGCGGCGTGTCGATCAGCACGTAATCGAACGCCCCGCGGAGAGCATTGATCAGTTCAAGGAAGACGCGGCTGTCCAGAAGCTCCGCCGGGTTCGGCGGGAACTTGCCCGGCGCGATCAGGTAGAGATTCGGATACTGCGTCTTCAGGAGACACTCCTCGAGCCCCGTCTGCCCGGTCAGGACATAGGACAGGCCATAGATCTGTTCACCGCCGGCGTCAATTATTCCGGCAAGCGTGGACTTTCTCATATCTGCATCAAGATAGAGTGTCCTCTTTCCCGATTCTGCAAGAGACCTTGCGAGATGAATGGAGACTAAGCTCTTTCCCTCATCCGGCGTACAGCTCGTGATATCAATCACCTTGACGCGTTCACCACAGAACTGGATATTGGTTCTCAGCATTTTGAACGCCTCTTCGATTTTATAATCATTTTTTTTAAGATTCAGCGTAACGCTCTTCATGCTCTGCCGCCTCCGCGCTTTCTGTGATAAATCTTCTTCGACCGCTTCTCGCCCTCCGCAATCGGAATGCTGCCGAGAAGACTGATGTGCAGGTATTTCTCGATATCGTCGCCCGTGCGGATCGTATCATTGGCCAGAGTCAGAATCACAAGGATAATGACGGCAAGAAGAGCGCCGCCGAACGCGCCGGCCAGTGCAGCCTTCGAATAACTCGGTCCCACCTTGCTGACCGGGACATTCGCGTCTGATACAACCTTGACTGTCTTCACATCGATAATAAACTGAATCCGCTGAATTGCAGCGCGGCGCACTGCATTTGCAATATCGGCCGCTGTATACGGGTCCTTATAAGTAACCGATATGTAGATGACACGCGTATCATCAGGCGTGCTCACCGAGAGATCCTTCAGGATCGAGTGGTAGTCGCTGTCAATATCAAGGCTTGTAAGCGCCTCCTCAATGACCTCACGACTTTTTATAATCTCCTCGTAGTCTTTCGTGAGAAGCGTTCCGGCCTGCAGGTCCGTGTTATTGACAGATGTCGATTTCTCCTCATTTGACATGACATAGAGGCTGGTCGTCGACTGATAGGTTGGAGTGACGAAAAACATAGTGACGAGAAGAACGATCAGTCCTCCGATCACAGCCGCGAGCACAATGATCGGAAAACCCGACCACAACTCGCGAAATACATTGCCGAGACGAACCTCGTCCGAATCACGACCTGGTGTCTTCGGGCTCTGCGTCCCGATGTTTACTTCATTAGTCATTCTCTCTGATTCCTTTTCTCTCCGCATGCGGATAAGGCATGCATTACATATCCCAGAGTTTCTCCGGGTATTTCCCATCCGCGATCATCTTCGCGAAGCCCGCCTGCGCGAGGGCAAGATCCTCGTGATAGGTGATGCCGATCCAGGAGTCCTGCGTCGGAAGAATCTCAACGTCTGCTTTCTCCTCACGAAGCAGATCACCGACGACATTCGGCACCAGATATTCCTTCTTCATCGGGTCGCCATCGCCGCTTGCGAGGAATTCACGGAAGCCGTTGTGAAGAACTTCGATGAACTCCGGACCTGCCGCCCACATATTCATGGACACAAGGCTGTCTTTTGTGACCCAGGACTCAACCTCTGGATTGTCACAGATGATCTTTCCGTCTTCCTCCCGGATGCCGGTCGTCTCAACGATCCGCTTCAGCTTTCCATTTTCACCCACGCAGATACCGCGCGTGACAGTTCCGCTCTTGCTGAGTGTATTCTTTAAAATGAAGCCCGCCATCGCCATGTGGAGCTTTCCGTCCGCCTCCGGCTTTTCATAGGCGCTGACCAGGAAGTCGTGCAGCTTCTCAAATGCCTCGCGGCCGTAGTAGTCATCCGCATTAATAATCGCAAACGGCTCATTGACGACGCCTCGGCAGCAGAGAACCGCCTGGCCGGTTCCCCACGGCTTTGTGCGTCCTGCTGGAACCGTAAAGCCCTCCGGCAGGTCATCGATGGACTGGAACACGTAGTCAACGTCCATTGCCCCGCGGATCCGGTCGCCAATGATGCGCCTGAACTCCTGCTCGATATCCTTCCGGATGATAAAAACGACCTTATTAAAGCCTGCCCGCTTTGCGTCGTAAATTGAATAGTCCATGATAATCTCTCCGTTCGGAGACATCGGCGCCAGCTGCTTGATGCCCTTTCCAAATCTGGATCCGATACCGGCCGCCATAATCACCAGTGTAGTGTTGACCATTTTCTTTTCCTCCTGGAATTCTTTATATATATGAGCCGCGGAGAATATCCACGGGTGAAACCATCTTAAGAGGTGCCTCTTCATGAGCCGGTCCGTCATCGCAGGTCTTGCACTATTATACAAAATAACACACCTTATATAAAGACGTCTGTTCGCAATGCGCGGCCAAGAAATGCATCGGTTTTCTCCCGCTGCCTTGCGAGAATACTATACGCCTCCGCAAAGTCACAGTCCATGACACGGTCCGGGATACCTGATCCCGCATATCTGTCCTCCAGATGAAACGTTCTGAGAAGCGTCCCGATCCGTCCCATGAGCTCTCCGCCGAAGCCCTTCCTCCGGAACACGAGGAAGGGACGGCCGTAGAGAATTGAGAATACACTCGCATGAAACGAATCAGTCATAATGAGAGACGCGTGTTTAATGAGACCCGCAAACTCCCCCGGACCCGCCGAGTAAAGTTCCGGCTCGTCCTCCGAGAGCATATGCCTGACCGTAAGACCATGTGAATTTGCAATCGCACGAATTTGTCTGTCCGTCTCTGCGCTCCGCCCTCCGATGAAATACGTGAGCAGATACGGCGTGTCCGGATCAAAGCCCTCAGGGAGCGACGCGATCTCGTCCCACGCGTCTGGCCCGAGCATCAGCGTCGGATCAATGAGAACCTCTGCTTCTTTCCCGGTGAGCTCCCACACAATTTTTTCTGCGCTTTCTTCCCGCACGGAAATGACCGGAATATGCCTGAGCCCCCTGACGACCTCATCCCTCCGGTATCGGATCTCATCGACGCCAAAGCTCGCCGCCCAGCTCAGGCACTTCCGCGGCTCAGCAAACGCAAGGAACTGCGGCGGCTGCGCGTGTCCCATATCCGGGTTCCAGAGCTGGTCGCTCCCTGCAATGAAGTAGTCATACGCCCTGTTCAGGGAGCCCCTTATTTCCTTCCGGTAAGAGACGTGTCTCAGGTGTGTATATTGTCTGGAAAATGCAAGAAACCGGTCATACCTCGCCCTAAGAAGCGGCTTCAGGCTATCCGCATATTCCCTCGTCTCCTGTCTCAAGTCCCACGGGACATAAGAGCTTCCGCCGAAGAAGCGGTGATAGACATTCTTCAGATCCCCCGCAAAACTCCGCTCTCGCACGACCAGCGTATCAGCCTCGATGCCGTGCCGCCGGAGATACGTGACCGTCGCGTAATTCTGCAGCCGGTTTCCATAATTTGTCAGATCGTAGATGGTAACAATTCCGACCCGCATAACCTTTCCTTTCTTCCGGCATAACCTGCGGGATATGCCGCTGTTTTTGATATAGCCTTCATGTGCTCTGAATCGGCAGAAGATATCAGAGCGCGCTGTGCCACCGTTCATTTTCTCCTCAGGCGCCCTGCGATGCGGTTATAAAGAAGCTTGTAGCCATCCGTTCGTGAATAGACAAGGATGACGGTTATGAGAGAAAGTGCAGCCACAATAACCGCCTTGATAAAGAGCATTCCCCAGCCGTTTACATTAATAAAGGATGTCACGGCATAGATGGCTGCCGTTGCGCCAAGGGTCAGCAGAACGTTCCGTATAAGCGGCAGATAGAATATCTTTGTGCTCACGCCGAAATACTCTTTGAAGAGAATCTTCGGCTCGTACCAGAAGTAGGTCGTAAGGCGCGAAATCGCGGACGCAAAGAGGACGCCCGCCATCCCCATATAGATTCCCATAAGAATCGAGAGACCAATGTTCTCAATCGCGCAGATCAGCATAATATACTTGGTCTGCCTGTAGAGACCCGTCGCTTCACGGTAAGACCAGATCGGATGGAGCACTCCGCTCAGATAGTAGTTAATCATGATGGATGTCAGAATGACGTTGTCAAGAACATAGCTGTCGCCCAGCCAGACATGCATCAGATCGCTGAACAGGAGTGTGAAACAGATCGTTGTGAATGTCGTGATAATCAGACTGACTGCCTGCAGAGAACGGAACACCTCTACGCGCTTCTTTTTATCACTTGTCACAACAAGATTTCCGATACTAGCCGTCGATGAGCTGTAGATGATATTCACGAAATTCCCGACACCGTTCGTTATCAGGTTGTAGTTAGAATAATATCCTGTCCATATCGTTCCGACAAGAATGGAAATCAGCGTGTTGTCCGTTCCGTTCATAAGAACGCTCGACACCTTGTAAATAAAGACCGACTTGATATTTTCCCAGATACTCTTCTTCTCCTCATGGGAGAGCGGGGCCGCCTTCTCCGAGATATACGGATAGAGTTCCTGCGATTTCCGCGACGCGAAGTAATTGATGGCAAAACTTCCGACGATCTGGCAGATCAGATACGTGAAATAGTTATGCGTCGCAATCAGCAGCACGACCTGGCAGATCATTTTCAGAATCGTGAAGATCGTCGTATAGAAGGAAATATAATAATTTTTCTGGTCCGCGTTGAGAATACTCGTCTTGTACACAAACAGATAAGAAATGACCGTATCCGCAAGGAAGAACAGGTAGTAGATTTTCAGATACGGCATCCCCTGATCCAGGTTGACGATGTACTGCAGGAACGGGACCAGCAGAAGGCCGACCGCTGCGACAATAAATGCGATCCAGTTATAGACCTTCTTGTAGAACTGCACGAGCGACGCAACCTTCGCGTGGTCATTTTCCGCGAGCGGCCGGTAGAAGCTGTACACCATTGCAGTGTTGAGGCCAAGATCCGCGAGGCACAGCATCTGAAGCACGTCCGAGAATAGGCCGTTGATGCCGAGGTACGAAGCGCCGAGCACCCGGACAAAGACCGTCCGGCTGATCAGATTCAACAGAATGGACGCGATCTGGTTGATCGTTCCGAATTTGATATTTTTAAGGACATTGCCTGTCCGGCTTCCTCCGGATATATTCCGTGGCGTATTCTTTTCTTCAGACAAAATCGTTTTTCTCTCCTCTCAGCTTTTCTTCCGCGCAAGTGCCGCAATGAGCCGCAGCGTCATTCCTTGCGCAAAGGGCATCTCCGCATACCGCTCCGACATGATGCCCGGCGCGATTGTATCTCCCTGACACTCATCGACAACACCGTCAATTCGTGTTGCAAGGCGAAGGCGTCCGAGGCATCGCTCCGCAACGTCCCTGTACTTCTTATCACCAGAGATATCCGCAAGATGTGCATAGACATAACCGAGCATGGCCGTCGCAGAGCTCTCATACTGCTCCATCGTCTGCAGCGTCGCGGAAAATCCGCCATCCTTCCGCTCGAATGCCATGAGCCGGTCTGCCTCCTCGATGAGCCATCCCATAACCTCATTTTTCCCGGTTCCATCCGGCAGCTCATCCCAGGTATCAGCGAGGCCGAGCATATACCAGCCTGCGCCTCTGCCCCAGCCGATAATTCCGATCGGAAGACCACTCTCCGCATCATAGCAGTGCATAGGAAGTCCCTGAACGAGGCCCCTCTCCCGGTATGTCCCGAGCTCATGCACAGCGAGGGACATATATTCCGGTTTTCCATACACCCGGCCGTATCTGGCGAGGAACGGACAGGCGAGGCCGAGTGTATCGACAAAGCGCTTTCTTCCCGTCTTTCCAACGGAGTAGCTGAGCATACCGTCCGCGCAGAGATTGTCA
>ONSX01000044.1 GCA_900320615.1 uncultured Eubacteriales bacterium | reverse complement strand
TCTGAGTTCAGTGCCTTATCGTAGAAAGGCAGTCCGCTGTCCTAAAGACAGCATGACACGAACTTCATCGTGTCGTTGGAAGCACCCGACTTTAGTCGGATGAGGGTTCACTGCAAAAATGTAAGAAAAAGAGTTGACAGTGGCTGGCGGCTCCTGTATAATCTCTCTTGTCGTCAGGTGCGGCAAGCACCAAGGGACATGCGCGAGTGGCTCAGCGGTGGAGCACCACCTTGCCAAGGTGGGGGTCGCGGGTTCGATCCCCGTCTCGCGCTCGACAAAAACAGTCAGACAGATGTCTGGCTGTTTTTTTACACATTGCGTTTGTCTGCATCAGGATTTCATCAGGCTTGCTGCATACATTACCAGATTTTGATCGCGACTGTGCCGGGACGTTTCGCGGCGTATGCCATCACCTGAAGAAATTGAAATTTTCTGTTGACAGGACAGCATTCCCGGGATATAATCTTCTTTGTTGTTGAGAGACAACTACATATGGAATGCGCGAGTGGTGCCAAGGTGGGGGTCGCGGGTTCGATCCCCGTCTCGCGCTCGAGGGAGGGTTCCGGATTGTCAGATGTGGCGGTTCGGAGCTTTCTTTATGCCCGGATTTTGAAAATGCATACATTACAATATCTTGTTGCCACCTATTGACTGATACACCAGATATAGACTATAATACGTACTGTCCCGCAGGCAGGAGAATGTCTGCGCGGGCAGTATTTTTTCGCTGTGCCACGTAAGGCCTGTGACACGGCGGGCATATCGACAGAAACCGGACGGCCGGCGTCCGGTGCAGGATATACAGGCAGGATGCAGGAGGAGAGGAATGTACATCTACAACGAACAGCTCGACGGCAACAATGAAGTCGATGACGTGCAGCTCTGTGTTATGAAGCGATCCGGAGAACGGGTTCCGTTCGATCGGACAAAGATTGCGGACGCGATCAGACGCGCCAATCAGGAAGAAGGCATCATCAGCGAGCGGCTGACGCCGGAGCAGATCGATGAGATCGCGCACGGCATTGAGAAGGACGCCGAGAACGCGAACCGCGATCTGTCCGTCGAGGAAATCCAGGACAAGGTCGAGGACGCTCTGATGGGCACAGGCAAGACAAAGGTCGCAAGACTCTATATCACCTATCGCTACAAGCACAATGAGATGCGGAAAATGAGCCATGTTGACCAGAAGATCAGAGGCGTTGTCGAGCATGACAACGAGGAGGTCAAGCAGGAGAATTCCAATAAGAACCCGACGGTTCTGTCTGTTCAGCGCGACTACATGGCCGGCGAGTGGAGCCGCTACTACACGAGCAAGTACCTGCTTCCTGAGAAGATTGTCGCGGCCCACAAGGAAGGCATCATTCATTTCCATGACGCGGACTACTATGCGCAGCACATGCATAACTGCTGCCTCGTCAATCTGAACGACATGCTGCAGAACGGCACCTGCATCAGCGGCACGCACATCGACACGCCGAAGAGCTTTGCGACGGCATGTACGGTCGCTTCCCAGATCGTCGCGCAGGTGGCGTCCAGCCAGTACGGCGGTCAGACGATCACGCTGTCCCACCTTGCTCCGTTCGTTGATGTGAGCCGCAGGAAGATTGCAAAGCGCCTCAAAAAGGAGTTCGAGGAGACCGGTATCAGTGCGCCGAAGGAGAAGTTTGACAAGCTGGTCGAGGAGGAAGTCCGCAAGGAGGTCGAGAACGGCTGTCAGACGATTCAGTATCAGCTGATCACCCTGCAGTCGACAAACGGACAGGCCCCGTTTGTCACGGTATTCATGTACCTGCATGAGGTTCCGGAGGGACAGACAAGAGATGATCTTGCGATGATCATCGAAGTCATGCTGAATCAGCGCATCCTCGGCGTCAAGGACAAGAAGGGTGTGTACATCACGCCGGCGTTTCCGAAGCTCATTTATGTGCTGCAGGATGACAATATCAAGCCGGGCACAAAGTACTATTACCTCACGGAGCTTGCCGCAAAATGCACGGCGAAGCGCATGGTGCCGGATTATATTTCCGAGAAGAAGGAACTCGAAATGAAGGGCGATGTCTATCCGTGCATGGGATGCCGCTCCTTCCTGACACCGGATCGCTTCACGGACGCGGGCAAGGGCAACCTTGCTAACGCGGGCGACTATGTTCCGGGTCAGCACAAGTACTACGGCCGCTTCAACCAGGGCGTGGTCACGCTGAACCTTGTCGATGCTGCCTGCTCCTCCGGAAAGGACGAGAAACTCTTCTGGAAGATCATGGAGGACAGGCTGGAGCTCTGCCACGAGGCACTTCAGCTCCGCCACAAGAGACTTCTCGGAACGCCGTCGGATGTCGCTCCGATTCTGTGGCAGGACGGCGCACTTGCGCGTCTTGCTCCGGGCGAGCCGATCGACCGCCTGCTCTACGATGGCTACTCAACGATCAGTCTCGGATATGCGGGTCTCGCAGAGGCTGTCTACTACATGAAGGGTGTCTCTCACACCAGTGAGGAGGGCAAGGCGTTTGGCCTCCGGATCATGCAGATGATGGTCGATCATTGCAACGAGTGGAAGGCTGAGGAGAATATCGACTATTCCGTTTACGGCACGCCGCTCGAGAGCACGACCTACAAGTTCGCAAAGTGCCTGCAGCGCCGCTTCGGCAAGATTCCGGGCGTCACAGACAAGAACTACATCACGAACAGCTATCATATCCATGTCACGGAGCACATTGACGCATTCTCGAAGCTCACGAAGGAGGCGGAGTTCCAGAAGCTCTCTCCGGGCGGAGCGATCAGCTACGTCGAGGTTCCGAACATGCAGAACAATATTCCGGCAGTCGTCCGTGTGATGCAGCATATTTACAACACGATCATCTACGCGGAGCTGAACACGAAGAGTGATTACTGCGACGTCTGCGGCTATGACGGCGAGATCAGAGTTGTAAAGGATGAGACAGGCAAGCTTGTCTGGGAGTGCCCGAACTGCGGAAACCGTGATCAGACGAAAATGCATGTCGCGAGAAGAACCTGTGGGTACATCGGCACACAGTACTGGAACCAGGGCCGCACGGCGGAGATCGCTGACCGCGTCCTGCACCTCTAATCTGTGATCCTGGATCAGACAGACATAATAACAGCCAGAAACGGCGGCCTTGCGTATTCAGAACCGCCGTTTCCCGGCAGAGGATGAAGAGTATTCGGAGATATCATACAGGCAATGAGTGAATTAAAAGATGAGAACGGACGGCCGATTGTCCCGCTTGAGACGAATATCGGGGAAATGAAGCGATGGCTGACCGACAGTGACTACTGTGACATGGTCGTTTTTGAGCTTGATGGAGAGAGGCATCGCTGCGGTGTCGATATCGATGAGCGCTTCATGGGGGCGCGCTTCGCGCTCGATGACGAGCATTTCGAGGAGCCAGAGCAGCTCGCTGCGGCGGCCCTCTTTGACAGACCCGATGACACAAGAGTCACTCTGCTTGGGCAGGAGAGTGACCGCGCGGTGAAGGACCACTCGCTCCGCTATGTCCCGTGGAAGGATGTGCGCCGCGGCGCGCTTCTTGTCACAGACATGGAATATTTCCACAACCTGAAGGCAGACTCCTGATATTGGAGAAAGGACAGGCTGCATAAGCAGCCTGTCCTTTCTTGCTGCCGTGCGGCTGGCTGCAAGAATATCTCCGGCCGCACGGATGGTGTATGGCGATATTTCTTATGAGAGGCTGCGCAGGGCACTGATTTCTTCCTCAGTCAGCGGCCTCGCCGCACCTTCCGGGAGGTTCTTGTCAAGCACAAGCGGCCCCATGCTGATGCGCTGCAGGGTGAGGACTTTCTTTCCGATGGCCTCGAACATGCGCTTGATCTGGTGGAACTTTCCTTCATGGATTGTGATCTCCACGAAACTTACATCATCCTCTGGCGAGCTGCCAAGAAGACGGAGCTTTGCCGGCATGGCGGTCAGTCCGTCATCAAGGCGCAGTCCCTGCGCGAAGGCGAGGATGTCACTCTCCGCCACCGCGCCGGTGACTGCTGCGCGATAGACCTTGTCCACGTGATGTTTCGGTGCAAGAAGGCGGTGGGCGAGCGCCCCGTCATTGGTGATGAGGAGAAGGCCTGTCGTGTCGATGTCGAGACGGCCGACAGGAAAGAGGTCTCTGCGGTGGCGCTCTCCGAGAAGATCGAGAACGGTCTTGTGCCTTCTGTCCTCCGTTGCTGAGATGACGCCGGCCGGCTTGTTGAGCATGTAATATGCAAAGGCCTGGTAGCCGATCTCTTCGCCGTCAAAGGAGATGGTCTCCTCTCCTGTGACATGAAAGCCGGCGTCACGGACGGCTTTCCCGTCTACGGTCACGAGCCCCCTGCGGATCGCTGTCTTTAGTTCTTTTCTGGTGCCGGCGTTCATGTCGGCGAGATATTTGTCAAGTCTCATGAATTTCTCCAGTTGTTGAAGTCCCTTGCGGGCGGAGCCACATGCGTGTCTCCCCGACTATTCTCCGGGCGTCTCTCTCCAGTATCGGATTTTGAGGGCCTGACAGTGCGTATAGGTCTTCTGTGCACCGTCTGATCTGAAAAACAGCTGTATTATTCGGTGAGGCCCCGGTGCTCCTTCAGATATTTGCGGGCGAACGGGCAGCTGGCGGAGACAGAGCCGCCGGCTGCCCTGATCTGCCGGACGGCCATTTTCACAAGCTTCTCTGCCTCACCGGAACCGAAGAGGGACTCCGAGACATAGGTGCGCTCAATCTCGTAGCGGCCGGGCTCTTTCTCCGGAAATGTAATCTCGGAGAGGATGCGGCCGTTTTCATCTTTTTTGTATATGCTGTGCGGAAGCACGATATAGTCGTCTGTCATGGCGGTCCTTTCTTTCCTGCTGTCAGAATGCGCAGTCCGTGTAATCTCTCCAGGAGTCGATTCCGTCATCCACGTCGTACTTGTCGTCGAAGAGGTAGAGCTCCTCGAGCGGGAGTCTCTTGCGGACAAATTCCGAGAGCTCCCGGTTCCCGGTCTCATCCATCATGAAGCCGCTTCCCGCACTCTCCAGGCCGTTCTCCGTGAGAACGACGTCCCAGGTTCCGCACTCGGGGCGCGTCTTATCCTGGCCGTCTGCAGCTCCGCGAAGCTTTTCAATGAGCTCGCCTGCGGTGGAAGCGCCTACATTCGCGGTCTCCTTTCTGTGCGGCGTGAGATTGCAGATCCGATAGTTGAACTGATAAGTCTCGAGCAGGACTGAGCCATCGCTGCGGATCGTGAGATGCTGTTCGATATCGTTCTCCGGGGATTCCTCCTCGTTATAGCTGAAAATGCGTGACCGTATTTTGATTTCGTCTGCCAAAGGTATAGTCTCCTTGCTTTATATGATCTTATTTCTTTCACCATGTGGTGTACGAACCATTATAGTACATTCGCGCAGGAAACGCATTTGCTAAAAAATGAAAATCGTATATAATAGCTATGTTTCAACCCGAAAACCAACAAGACAAGAAAGGTGACAAAGACTATGATGGATATAGCGTGCCTCGATCTCGAAGGCGTACTCGTACCTGAAATCTGGATTGCATTTTCAGAAGCAAGCGGAATACCGGAGCTCCGGAAGACAACCAGAGATGAACCTGACTACGACAAGCTCATGAGATGGAGACTCGGAATCCTGAAGGAGCACGGTCTCGGCCTGAAGGAAATTCAGGAGACGATCGCGAAGATCGATCCGCTTCCGGGCGCGAAAGAATTCCTGGACGAGCTGCGTTCGTTCACACAGGTCATCATTATCAGCGATACATTTTCACAGTTTGCGGGACCGCTCATGAAGAAACTCGGCATGCCGACCATCTTCTGCAATGAGCTCGTCGTCGCTCCGGACGGCTCAATCACCGATTTCCGCATGCGAATCAGAGATTCCAAGCTGAGCACGGTCAGGGCGCTGCAGTCGATCGGCTTTGAGACGGTCGCGACGGGCGACAGCTACAACGACCTCGCGATGATTAAGGCGTCGAAGGACGGCTTCCTGTTCCGCTCGACGGAGCAGATCAAGAAGGACCATCCGGAGCTCAGGGCGTATGAGACCTACGACGAGTTGATGGGCGCATTTAAAAGGGCGATTCTCGGATGAAATGCGAAGGAGAATAAGAATATGAGCAAACAATCGAATGACAGAATGGCTGCGAAGCTCATCATGTGCTTTGTGGCGATTGCAATTGTATGCACGATCGTTGTCCTTGTCATGAAAATGAAGACCGGGATCCACACGAGCGGGACGTCTGATTCAGCGGCCGCATCCGCGGAGGTACAGTCTGCAGGCACCGCTGCTGCGACAGGCAGCACGGCAGCTTCCACCGCAGCGGGCACGGCGACTGTCTCCACAGAGGGGACGACGCTCGAGGCATCCAATGCCGCGGTCGAGACACCGGCGACGCAATTTGACCTCAGCACACTGGACAACACGGAAGAGCCGTTCGGCTACAGCACGGACAACCTCGACGAGAACAACATCCCGACTGACTGGAAATGGTACTACAATCAGTGGGGCCAGTTCAATGCCATGTGGATCGGCGACACGACACAGAAGGTCGTCTACCTCACAATGGATGAGGGCTTCGCGAATGATCTCACGTCGACGGAGCTCGATATCCTGAAGGAGAAGAACGTCAAATGCACGTTCATGCTGACGAAGGATTTCGTCGACGGAAAGCCGGATCTCGTCCAGCGGATGATCGATGAGGGCCATCTCCTCGGCGACCACACGTGTACGCATCCGAAGATGCCGGAGCAGAGCATTGATGACCAGACAAATGAGATCATGGGTGTCTACAATGAGGTCTATCAGAATTACGGCTACCAGATCAAGTTGTTCCGCTTCCCGTATGGAGATTTCAGCGCACAGTCTCTGGGCCTTGCGAACAACCTCGGTTTCAAGGTCGTCTTCTGGACCTACGCGTATAATGACTATGACACGAACAATCAGCCGGATGTTGCAACGTCTCTGCAGCAGGCAGTTGACCGCGTCCATCCGGGAGCGATCTATCTGCTTCACGCGAATTCCACGACGAACTGCGCCATGCTCGGTGATTTCATCGACCAGGTTCGCGCGAAGGGTTATGAGTTCGCTCTGATCCCGCTCGACCCGCAGTACGGCTGAGAGGCATAGCCGGAAGATCCCGCACAGGCGGTGAGGCATTTCCTGTATATGACAAATGAAAGACCGGCGGTCACCGCAGTTTTTGCGGCGGCTGCCGGTCTTTTCTGCCTGTCTCCGGAACGGCGCTGCGGTGAAACAATCTGGATCTTCGGGATTGCATTTGCAGGCTCTGATCCGGCCTCCTGCGGCTTTAAGCCGCCGAAGCCTTTTTCTCAACAATCTTTCGTGTGATCTGCATACCGATGACTGCGCAGCCGCAGCCGATGAGCGCGCCGGCGAGCACGTCAGTCGGATAGTGTACGCCGACATACATCCGCGAGAATGCAAGAAGGCACGCGATGATAATGGCCGGTATGCCGATCTTCTTCGGGAGCATCCGCGCCATGACAAGCGCCGCGGAAAATGCACATCCCGTGTGCCCCGACGGGAAGGAGTAGTCCCTGAGACGCGCGACAAGCGGGATAAGCAGGGAGCAGGCGTCGTACGGGCGGGGTCTTGCGACAATCGGTTTTATGACGAGATTGATGAGCACACCCTGAAGGACGAGTGCGATGGCGCAGGCTGCGCCCGCAGGCCGCGTCCGTTTAAAGAGAAGGAGCAGGACGGCGGCTGCAATCCAGAAGATGCCGGCCTGGCCGAAAAAATTTGTGATGAAAATAAATATGTGGTTCAGAGGATCACTCCGCATGTGATCCTGAATCCACAGCAGGAACTGCATTTCATTTGACATAAGCATACCTCGGGATATGGATACTGACGCCGGCGTCTTTATGGAGCCGGAGCTTTTTTCATGTGCAAGGAGCATTTTACCAGTTCAGGGCAGAGGATGAATAGAGGAAAGCTGCATAATCCCTGAAATTTAATGAATTTTATTTTTTCTGTCTTTTTACGGAGCTGAATTGTTATATCATAATAAGGGAAATATAAAAATCCGGGCGGCGTGAATGCACAGTGTTTTTCAGGAGATGAGAAAATGAGACACAGAAATCAATATAAGAAGGCGGAAGAGACGCGCGTCCGCAGGTTTGTCATCGTCATTCTGGTGATTGCGGCCGCTGCGCTGCTTTTCGTCGGGGTCCGCATTTTCAGGAAGATGCGGTCGGGAGAGTCGGTTGTGCCCGGAACCGCTTACGCGGATACGATCAGGCACGACGGCGCATTCTGGTCGGGCTCGCCTGACATAACGGCGGAGATGCTCGACCCGAATCCGTACTCCCGCCCGCAGAAGGTGCTCACAAAGATCGACGGAATCGTCATTCACTACACGGCGGATCCGGGGGCTTCTGCGCAGAATGTGCGCGACTATTTCAATAACCTCGCGACGACGCACACGACGTACGCGAGCAGCCATTTTATCGTGGGACTAAGTGGTGAGATCATCCAGTGTATTCCGTGCTCTGAGTGGGCCTATGCATCAAACAGCCGAAACAAGGACACGCTGTCGATTGAGTGTTGTATTCCGGACGACACGGGCGTGTACACTGACGCGACGTACAGCTCGGCCGTGAACCTGACGGCGTGGCTCTGCAAGGCCTTCAAGGTGTCGCCGGACCATGTGATCCGCCACTACGATGTCACGGGCAAGATCTGCCCGAAATGGTTTGTGGAGGATCCGTCTGCGTGGGAGACTTTCAGGTCGGACGTGAAGACGCAGTACGAGAAGATCAGCTGAGATCCGGTGCGGCTGCACATTTGGTACAGGATTGGCGCGCGGCCGCGAATCTTACTGCCTGCCGCCGAAGGATGATGACGGGTATACAGCTGCCGCCGGGCAGAGAAAAATATGGCAGCGGACTCTCTGATTGACTTTGCATAACAGGCGTATTAGTATGATTAGTACAGAGGGAAATTATGTTCCTGCCAGGAGGAAATGGCCATGAGTAAGAAAAAAAGGGCAGTTCTCATTTCGTGCATAGCGGCAGCGGCGCTTGTCGGCGGATTGTTTCTTTACCGATATGTCAGGGAGAAAGCATCGGCAAAGGGCGACGGACAGACTGTCTATGTGCAGACGGTCGATGACATTATGGGCACGGGCAGCGGGCTCATGAACAAGTTCGCGGGCGTCGTCGACACGCAGGAGACATGGTCGGTGCCGCAGAGCAGCGACAGCACGGTAAAGCAGATCCTCGTGTCTGTCGGGCAGACGGTCACGAAAGGCACGCCGCTTCTCATTTACGACACGGACAAGTATCAGTCGGACCTGCAGCAGGCGAATATTGACCTGCAGCGCATCCAGAATGAGATCAGCAGTCTTCAGAGCACGATCACACAGCTGACAAATGAAAAGAAGAAGGCGGCGGCGTCCGAGCAGGCCAACTACACGATTCAGATCCAGTCTCAGCAGCTCGATCTCCAGCAGAAGCAGCTTGACTTGCAGTCGAAGCAGCTCGATATCAAGAAGCTGAACGACAATATCGCGAATGCGACGGTGACGAGCCAGATTGACGGCGTCGTGAAATCAGTCAGCAGCGGGAACGCAGATGACTCGGCGGCAGCGGACTCCCCGGACACGTCGCTCGTCACGATCATGAAGACTGGAGACTATCGCATCAAGGGCTCGATCAACGAGCAGAATATCGGCCAGATCACGGAGGGGATGAAGGTCATCGTCTGCTCGAGGATCGATTCGACGAAGTCCTGGACAGGAACGGTCACGGCGATCGACAAGGACAGCCAGTCGTCGCAGAACCAGAATACTATGTACTACTACGGGAGCGGAGACGGAAGTGCGACGAGCACGAGCTACCCGTTCTATGTCAGTCTTGACTCAAGCGACGGTCTCATGCTCGGCCAGCACGTCTATATCGAGCCGGACAACGGGCAGGATCAGCAGAAGACAGGTATCTGGCTGTATGATTTCTACATCGATATGACGGACAGAGACCATCCGTTTGTCTGGGCGGATAAGGACGGAAAACTTGTGAAAAAGGACGTGACACTTGGTGAGCACGACGACTCACTCAGCGAATATGAGATCAAGTCGGGTCTCAGGGGCACGACGCTGATCGCGATGCCGGACAGTTCTCTGAAGGAAGGAATGCGCTGCACGGAGGATATGTCGCAGGCGACTGCCGGAGGCGGTGCCTCCATGGACAGCACGATCACGGCGAGCGACTACGCGACGTACAGCGACTGGTATGAGGCGGACGACACGGCGTCAGATGAACGCGGAGACGAAGCGATCACCGGCGGCACTGATGGCACGGCAAATGGCGTGACAGCTGACGGAAACACGGCGGCCTTTGGCGTGCCGGGTCTCCCCGGGAGAAGGGAGGCGTCCAGCTCATGATTCTTGAACTCAGCGATATCTGTAAGAGCTATTATGCGGGGAAGCTTGAGATCCCGGTTCTTCACCACATCAATTTTCAGCTCGTGGAGGGCGCTTACACCGCGGTTATGGGGCCGTCGGGATCCGGGAAATCAACGCTCATGAATATTATCGGCTGCCTCGACACCGCGACGAGCGGGAAGATGATTCTCGACGGCAGGGATGTCAGCAAATGCACGGAGAATGAACTCGCGGATCTGAGGCTGCAGAAGCTGGGGTTCATTTTTCAGAACTATCAGCTCCTGCCGAGGGAGACGGCGCTCGACAATGTCGCGCTTCCTCTGATCTACGCGGGAATTCCGCTGAAGAAGCGCCGGGCCATGGCACAGAAAGCTCTCGAGAGGGTTGGCCTCGGCGACAAGCTGCATTCCCTTCCGACCCAGCTCTCCGGCGGGCAGAAGCAGCGCGTCGCGATCGCGCGGGCGATGATTAACAGCCCGAAGCTGCTGCTCGCAGACGAGCCGACCGGCGCACTCGATTCCGAGTCGGGCCGGCAGGTACTCGATCTCTTTGACCAGATTCACGCTGAGGGTGCCACAGTGCTCATGATCACGCATGATCCGAATGTCGCCTCGCGCGCCGGTCATATCGTGGAGATCCGCGACGGCGTGCTCTATGAGACGGGAGAGAAGGAAGTATGAAGAGAAAAAAAGTGACAGCGGTCATTCTGACGGCGGCTCTGATCACGGGATCTGTATTCGGAATCGGTGTGGCAGTCAGGAAGACTACATCGGGAAATCGTGCAGTTACTGTCGTTCAGGGCAGCGATGTCAACGCCGGCTACTGGGGCAGTGACACGCAGTCGATGAACGGCACCGTCTCGTCTTCTGCGACGCAGAATGTCTATCTAAGCAGCGGCGACACGATCCAGTCGGTCAATGTCAGGGCGGGCGACACGGTGAAAGCCGGCGATGTGCTTCTCAAATACGATCCGGCGAAAGCTGAGCTCGCATTTAAGAGAGAGCAGATCTCTTACGATGAGATTCAGCTGAAGATAAAAGTTGCGCAGCAGAACCTGAATACGCTGTCGAAAATAAAGCCCATCGCGGATTCTTCCGCGAACAGCGGGGGCGGGACAGATATGGATAACGGCGGCATCGATAGCGGCGTCATTGATAGCGGCGGGGATATGGATAACGGCGAAGGCATCGATATCGGTGACATTGACAACGGCGGCGGCATCGATAACGGTGGCGGCGATGCTGACAGCGGCGGGGATACTGACAGCCATACAGGCAGTGATACGGACAGCGGCGATGCGAAGAATGATTATTCGAAGGCTCTGAAGACTCTCTCAGGTCTCTCAGATGCGTACAATGCGCAGCCGGGAGACAGGGACACGCTCGGAACGAAAGCGAATCCGTATCGGTTCCTGATTAATGATCATACCGTGATCCGCGTGTCGTTCCTGAAGGAACTGGCGGCAAAGAGCGGTACGAAGGATCCGGAGTCGGAAAGCACGTCGTTCGATCCGCCTGCAGAATCGGCAGGAAGCACGTCCGGATCGGCAGCGGAGCCGTCGGGAAATGTATCGTCCGGGTCTTCTGCGGAATCGTCGGAAAGTACGTCCGGTTCATCCGGTGAATCTTCGGAGAACAGATCCGGGGAGCATTCATCTTCAGGAACTTCTGACAGCGGAAAAAATCACTGTTATGTTGTCTTTGAGGTTCGCGAGGGCGATAGTGTGAGCGGGAAGCTGACAGATGCGTGGAGAGTCGACGCGGCGGATATTGAAACTGCATCGACCGATTCGAAGAGCGATGCTTCGCCGGACAAGACCGGATCAGACGCAGGCGCCTCGGATCCGTCTTCGGATGCAAAACCGACTGGAAGCGATGCGTTCTCCGGAAAGACTGAATCCGGCAGCAGCACCCCGGGAGAGACAGGCTCTTCTGGAAGCGCGTCAGGGGAATCCTCCGATAAAGGATCCACATCCGGACACGAATCTTCGGAGTCCTCCCTGGAAAACAGTAATTCCGGAAAGAACTCTTCGGGCGCGCAGTCCGGCACCGAGGCCGCATCTGAGCCTGCGGAAGGAGCCGGGGGAACGGATGCGGAGTCCTCTCTTGAGAGCCTGCCGGCATCTCTTGTCCTTCTTCGGAGCGGCGCAGTCAGGCTTCTGTCCACGGCCGACAGCAGCGACAGATCGACGGATATGTCCGACGACAGCTCCTCCGGCGGTGCCAGCGGTTCTTCTCTGGCGGCCATCGGCGTGATCCCGGCGGACGCGCAGTACACAAAGGATGAGCTTGCGCAGGCAATCCAGGATCAGAAGGACACGCTGCGCGACGAGCAGCTGAATCTGAAGGAGGAGGATATCAGGCTCCGCGTGGCCCAGAAAGCCGTGGAGGCCGGCACCGTCGTCGCGAAAATGGATGGCGTTGTGAAGTCGGTCGGCGATCTGTCGAATCCTCCAAAGGACGGCGGTGCATTTATCACGGTGACGGGAGGCTCGGGAACCTATATCAAGAGCGCCGTCAGCGAGACGTACCTTGACAGCCTGCACGAGGGAGACACAGTGACGGTCATGTCCTGGAACTCCGGGACGACGGCGACAGCTGTCGTGAAGGATATTTCAAGCTATCCGGATATGACAGGCATGTACGCGCAGACAAACGCTCACGTGTCCTACTATCCGTTCACGGCCGTTGTCGAGGGTGATGCGGATTTCTCACCGGATGACTATCTGAACGTCACGCTGGATTCTGTAGGTGCGGCCAACCAGAACGGCTTCTATCTCATAAAGGCGTTTGTGCGGACGGATGACAGCGGGCAGAAGTATGTCTACAGGAAAGGCAGCGACGGAAAGCTGAGAAAGCAGGTCATCACGGTTGGAAAGGTGACGGCCGACGGCTATGAGGTCAAGAGCGGCGTGACGGAAGACGACTGGATCGCATTTCCTTACGGCAAAAATGTGAGGGATGGTGCGAAGGTCAGAGAGGGGTCGCTCGAGGATCTGTACAACAGCTGAGGGGGAAATACTATGCTGGAAAATCTGCATTTTGCATTCCGCGGCATCTGGTCTCATAAAATGAGGTCTTTTCTCACGATGCTCGGCGTCATTATCGGAATCGCGTCGATTATTGCGATTGTATCCACGATTACAGGTACGAACAGGCAGATTATGCAGAATCTTGTCGGCGCGGGGAACAATAATGTGACAGTCTCTCTGCAGCAGGGCGGCAGCGATTACTACATGGACAACGGTGCTCCGTCCGGCGTGACGGTCGCATCCGATGACCAGCGTGAGGAGATCCGGAGCC
>ONSX01000052.1 GCA_900320615.1 uncultured Eubacteriales bacterium | reverse complement strand
TTATAGAACGTTCGGGTTTTGTATGTGTTTCACTGTTCAGTTTTCAAAGAACTGTGTGCTGTCTTCTTTCGTGACAACGAATGATATTTTATCATTTCGTATCGCCTCTGTCAACAGCTTTTTGATTTTATTTTCGGAAGAATTCGAAATGTTTCTTCTCTTCCCGCCCGCCGCAAAGACCGCTCCAAGCGCTCCGTTTGGCGAACAAATAGCATAATACCATCTTTTCCTTTCCGTGTCAACCAAAAAACTCACAGGAAGAACATTTGTCCCCTCCCGTGAGTCTCTCTGTATTTTCATGTCCTCAGGATAAACCCAATAGCTTCCTTAACGCTTGCGACCGGTACCAACCGGATTCCTTCGATCTGTTTCAGCTGCCGCATGTTGGCGCTGGGAACAATCGCCGTATCAAAACCAAGTTTTCCGGCCTCGCGGACTCTGAGTTCCGCCCGGCTGACGGCTCTGACTTCGCCGGACAGTCCAACTTCGCCAAATGCAATGACCTTGTCGCCGATTGTGATGTCCTTATAACTCGACGCAATCGAAAGAACAATGGCGAGATCGACGGCGGGCTCGTTCATCCGGATTCCGCCCGCAATGTTGATATAAGCGTCGCAGTTTCCGAGTCCGAGGCCGCAGCGTCTCTCAAGAACCGCCATCAGGAGGTTCACGCGGTTATAATCAGTTCCCGCTGCAGTGCGTCTTGGCAGGCCGAAGTTTGTTCTGCAGACAAGTGCCTGTACCTCGATAAGAAGCGGTCTTGTGCCCTCCAGGGAACACGAGACAACAGAACCAGACGCCCCCTCCGGCTTTCCACTTAGCATATATTCAGACGGATTTGGTACCTCGGCAAGTCCGGTATCCCGCATTTCAAACACGCCGATCTCATTGGTCGATCCAAAGCGGTTCTTTGCCGCCCGCAGGATCCGATAGGAGGCGCTTCTGTCGCCTTCAAAGTAAAGGACGGTGTCCACCATATGTTCGAGTACACGCGGCCCTGCAACAGCCCCGTCCTTCGTCACATGCCCGACAATAAAAATCGAGATGTTCAGAGATTTTGCGATCATAAGCAGAATGCCCGTCGCCTCTCTGACCTGTGACACAGACCCCGGTGCCGACGCGACATCCCCGCTGAACATCGTCTGGATCGAATCAATCACACAGATGTCCGGCCTGATCTCATCGATCGTCTCCCGGACCGCTCCGAGATCGGTCTCCGCCAGAAGCAGCATAGAGTCCGCAATCTCTCCAATTCTTTCCGCCCGCATGCGGATCTGCTGAACAGATTCCTCGCCGGAGACGTAGAGAACTGTCCTGCCATTTGCCGCAAGGTTCCGGCACACCTGCAGAAGCAGTGTGGACTTTCCGATGCCCGGATCACCTCCGATCAGCATCAGCGATCCCTGCACGATCCCACCCCCGAGAACCCGGTCCAACTCCCTGATTCCTGTCGTCATCCGCGACGCCGATTCCAGGGACACTTCATTGAGCTTCACCGGGCGGTTTCCGGATGTGGTTCGTCTCGCAGATCCCACCTTGCGATCCGGCACTTTCTCCTCCACAAATGTATTCCATTCGTGGCAGGACGGGCACTGCCCCATCCACTTTGAGGACTCGTATCCGCAGTTCTGACAGAAAAATACACTTTTTGCTGAAGATTTTGCCATGCTCATCTCCCGCCCGTCCATCGGGCAGGCGGGTTATTTTCCTCCTGAAGCCCTGTTTTCAGGCCTCCTTCTCAACTCTGACCTTCACGCCGCCTTTTCCTGCCAGTTCCACACTGAAGGATACTTTTCCGCCCAGATTTGTCTTCTGGACATCGCGGCGCACGTTATCAATAAAAATCACATAATCGGTCTCCGGCTCGCCCTCGACCGTGATCATCGCGTCCTCAGGTCCCTCAACCGTAAATTCCATTCCATTTGCAGTCTCCTTCAGATGGCTGACTGCCGTTCCCGGTTCTGATTCGTACACGAACATCTCATTCTTCTCAAGGCGGGTAATCTCGTTAAAGGTCTTGACCTTGTAGAGATCTCCCTCGTGCTCGAAATCCGATTTCTTGGTCTTCTGGTCAAGCTCGTAATCGCCGAAGCTGATAGTTCCATCTGCCTCTGTGCGGATCAGTTCCTTCACTACTGACATGATGTAATTTCCTCCTTATAGTGCCGGCACGCGCCGTCCTGACAGGGCATATGAAGCGCGCGCCGCCTGATTAGCTGATGACTGTATTGTACTATAAACGATGCTCATCTGGCGAATATTATTTTGCTTCTTTTTCTCCAGCGGTTTTGCTGACTGGTGTAAGAAAAACTTTTCCCTCTCTCACAGAAACAGTTACGCCGCCTCCCTCGCGAACCTCTCCGCGGAGAATCATTTCCGACAGAGGATTCTCGATCTCTCTCTGGATGACGCGCTTCAGAGGGCGGGCACCGAATTTCGGCGAATAACCCTCCTCCGCGATGTATTTTCGTGCGGCCGGCGTGAGCTTCAATGTGATATTCATCTGGTTCTTCGCGCGCTTCTTCAGCGTTTCGAACATCAGCGCAGCGATCTCACCGACCTCTTCTTGCTTCAGCGGATGAAACACAATAATCTCGTCGATGCGGTTCAGGAATTCCGGCTTGAAAATGCGCTTCACCTCTTCCATCACGCCGCTCTTCATCGACTCATAGTCCTTCTGCTCGTTATCTCCCGCGCCGAATCCAAGATGTTTCGGTTCCATGATTGACTTAGCCCCCGCATTGGATGTCATGATGATGCAGGTATTCTTGAAGTCCACCCTGTGGCCGTGCGCGTCCGTGATATGGCCCTCATCGAGAACCTGAAGGAGAATGTTAAAAACATCCGGATGTGCCTTTTCAATCTCATCGAACAGGATCACACTGTACGGGTGACGGCGAACCTGCTCGGAGAGCTGACCGCCCTCCTCGTAGCCGACATAGCCCGGCGGCGAGCCGATCAGCTTGGACACGCTGTACTTCTCCATGTACTCTGACATGTCGACGCGGATCATGTTTTGCCCGGAGCCGAACACAGTCTCAGCCACTGCCTTGGACAGTTCAGTCTTACCGACGCCAGTTGGTCCCAGAAACAGAAAACTTCCCGTCGGGCGGTTCGGATCCTTGAGACCGACCCGCCCGCGCCGGATGGCACCGGCAACCGCCCGGATAGCCTCTTCCTGGCCGATCACGCGCTTATGGAGCTCTTTTTCAAGGTGCATGAGCCTTCTTGACTCCGTCTCCGCGAGTCTGGCAACCGGAATTCCGGTCCAGTCCGCAACAGTCTCCGCGACTGTCTCTTCGGTCTCGACAAGCGCTTGTCTTCTGCTTCTTCTGCGTCTCTCATGCCGCTTCTCCAGCTTCTGCTCGAGAGCCGCCTGCTCGTCCTGAAGAATCTTCGCCTGGTCAAAATTTCCGAGCAGAACTGCATCCTCCTTGGCAGTCTTCAGCATCGCGAGTTTTTCATTTGCATCATTGCGATCCGGCTGGCTCTGCAGCTCTTTCTGGCTGTGTTTTCTGCCATAATCACCGATCCGCACTCTTGATGCACTCTCGTCGATCAGGTCAATGGCCTTGTCCGGAAGCCGCCTGTCGTTGATATAGCGCTCCGAGAGCCGGACGGCGGCTGTGAGTGCTTCGTCCGTGATCTTCACGCCGTGATGCTTCTCATAATAAGGCCGAAGCCCCTTCAATATCCCGATTGCCTCTTCCTCCGTCGGTTCTTCGACGGTAACCGGCTGAAAGCGCCGCTCGAGCGCGGTGTCCTTCTCTATGTGCTTTCTATATTCATCGATGGTCGTCGCTCCGATGATCTGTATTTCTCCGCGCGAGAGAGCCGGTTTCAGGATATTGGACGCATCGAGAGCTCCTTCCGCGCCGCCTGCGCCGATAATCGTATGCAGCTCATCGATGAAAAGGAGAATGTTTCTGTTCTCAGCCACCTCGCGGATCACGTGTTTGATCCGTTCCTCGAATTCGCCGCGGTACTTCGTCCCCGCGACCATGCCGGACAGATCGAGCATGACAAGCTTCTTGCCCTGCATGGAATCCGGCACATCTCCCGCTGCCATTCTCTGGGCCAGTCCCTCCACGACGGCGGTCTTGCCGACGCCGGGCTCACCAATCAGGCAGGGATTATTCTTGGTGCGCCGCGAAATAATCTCCATGACGCGGAGAATCTCGCGGTCTCTCCCGATGACCGGATCCAATTTTCCCTGCGCCGCAAGCTGCGTGAGGTCCCGGCTGTACTTATTCAGCGTCGTTGTCTCCGGAGCTGCGTCTTTCAGGAATTTTCCGTTCATCAGGTCCTCTGCATTCAGACTCCCGTCCGTATTCATGACGGCCAGCGTATCCGCAAACAGCTTCCGGATATCTATGCCCATGGAGTGGAGAAGCCTCGTGCCCACGCACTCCGTGTCCCGCAGCATAACGAGCAGAATATGCTCCGTGCCGGCCTCATCGCTTCCAAGCATGTCCGCGAGTTCCGCCGCGCCCTGGAGGACCGCCGTGCAGCGCGGTGAAAATCCCGGCTTCTCGTCGAGGGCGATGCCGCCTTCCGGAGCGACAAGGTCATCGATCATCCGGGAGAGTCTCTCCGGGTCGACCCCCGCGTCCGCGAGAAGGCTTGACGCGGCGCTCTGTGTCGCCTTCAGAAGTCCCGTCAAAAGATGTTCTGTTCCCGCGTATCCCTGCCTGTGATACGAAGCAGCCCTGACCGCGTAGTCAATGGCCTTTCTGGCCTCATTTGTAAATTTTCCTGTCATTCATATTCCTCGCAGATCTCATCAATGAGATCATGCACATCTTTTCTTGTTATATGTTTACAGCTGGCCTTCGCCAGAGCAATCGTCAGTTCGTTCCGGAGCGCCTGCATGGCCCTCGCCTTCTCCTTGTCGATGAAGACGACGGCTCCTCTGCGCCGGTCAACCGTCAAGAATCCTTCCTCCTTCAGGACGGAATACGCCTTGTTGACCGTGTGCATATTGATGCCGATCTCCTGGGCCATGTCGCGGACCGACGGCAGGCTGTCGCCTTCCTGCAGTTCATTTGTCGCGATCTGCATGATAATCTGCCTGCACAGCTGGCGGTAAATGGCCTCGTCACTGTCAAAATCAATCTCTATATACATAGTATCGCCTCACCTTTGTGATATTGATACTATAACAAAGAATCCAGAGGCTAGCAACCCCTGGACTCTCTGTGTCATGAAAAATTCACGATGTGACCGCCTGATCAGTCCTCCGGAGAAAACTGATCCTTGCCTACTCCGCAGACCGGGCAGACAAAATCATCCGGAAGATCCTCAAACGGTGTTCCCGGGGCGATTCCGTTGTCCGGATCACCGACTTCCGGATCGTACTCCCAGCCACATACGTCACATACATACTTCTTCATTTGCTTTTCCTCCATATCTCTTCTGAAGCACATCTGTTTTCCCGGCAGGATTGACGGGAACTGCCTTCATTATAGCAAAGGCATGTTCGATACGAAAGATATATTTCTATAAAGCCCGTCAGAACAGCGGAACAACTGCTCCGTCGTAAGTCTTGTTGATGTAGTCACGAACCGTGTCGCTCTCGAGTGCCGCAACCAGCGCCTTTGTCTTCTCTGTGTTCTCGTCGTCCTTTCTGACTGCAATGATGTTGCCATAAGTCTTCGCACCGAGGGACTCTGCGTCCTCAAGAGCAAGCGCGTCCTTTGTCGGGGACAGGCCTGCGTCAATCGCGTAGTTGCCATTGATGACCGCGATATCAAGATCCTGCAGAGAGCGCGGAAGCTGGGCCGCCTCGATCTCCTGAATCTTCAGATTCTTCGGGTTATCCTCAATATCCTTGACAGTCGCGTTGATGTCCGCGCCGTCCTTCAGCTTGATCAGGCCATTTGCCGCCAGAAGGTTCAGCGCACGCGCTTCATTGGTCGCATCGTTCGGGACACCAACCGTCGCGCCGTCCTTCAAGTCGTCCAGAGTCTTCGTCTTGCCCGGAAAGATGCCGAACGGCTCGTAGTGGATCGTCGCCACACCGACAAGATCCGTTCCATTTTCGGAATTATACTCATCGAGATACGGCTGATGCTGAAAATAATTGGCATCAAGATCTCCGGACGCAAGCGCCGCATTCGGCTGAATGTAATCGGAGTACTCCTTGACGTCAAGCGTCCAGCCCTTCGCCTCAAGAAGCGGCTTTGCCTGCTCCAGAATCTCCGCGTGCGGGCTCGGGGATGCGCCGACAACAATCGTCGTGTCCGCCCCTGTTGCCTCCGGGATTGTGCTGGATGCGGATGACGCGGCCGATTCCGCAGTCGTCACAACACTTGCTGTATCTGCAGCGGACACCGCCGTTGATGACGCCGTATTGCCGCTTCCGCAGCCCGCCAGTGTACCCGCCGCCAGGACAGCCGCAAGCACCGCTCCCAAAATAGTATGCTTTCTCATAATCTTCTCCTCCTTTTTCTTTATGTATATCGCGCGGCAGATGCCGCGTGTGCTTAAGGACTGCCTCCTGCCGTTGACCATGCTCTGGTTCCCGCAGAAGGAATCCGTAAACCCTTGTAAAATAATTACCGGATTCTGCGATCCGATTTCTTGGAGAGCCGGCTTCCAGCCTCCTGAATCAGCTGTACGATAATAATCAGGATCACAACAGTGATCATCATGATCGCAAGATCATAGCGGTAATAACCGTACCGGATCGCAATATCGCCGAGACCGCCGCCCCCGACGAAGCCGGACATGCAGGAATAACCGACGACCGTCGTCAGGACGAGCGCTGCGCCGAGAAGGAGCGACGGTTTCGCCTCAGGAAGCAGAACCTTCCAGATAATCTGCCAGTCGGATGCGCCCATCGACTTTGCTGCCTCGATGACGCCGTTGTCGACCTCCGAGAGCTCTCCCTCAACGACGCGCGCGATATACGGCGCAGATGCAATCACGAGGGGCGGAATCACCGCCCTTGCTCCGAGTGTTGTTCCGACGATTGCTCTCGTCACCGGCATGACCATAATCAGCAGAATGATAAACGGAAT
Source organism: uncultured Eubacteriales bacterium (assembly GCA_900320615.1). GTDB lineage: Bacteria > Bacillota > Clostridia > Lachnospirales > Lachnospiraceae > Chordicoccus. The sequence goes on along the minus strand of ONSX01000052.1, from coordinate 7,629 downwards.
CGAGCGAAAAATGTTGGTGATCACGCCGACCACTGCATTCACCCATGAAATTGGATGAATACCGCCTTTTCTTGTCACGACCAGCAGCACGCCGAGCGGAAGTCCGATCAGGTAACCGATCAGTGTCGATCCGAAGACCATATACAACGTCTCAAAAAAGCCCTTGCCAAGCATTTGCCATGTCGCCGCATCAAGCGTCATTGCCGTCCACCTCCTCACACGGAATTCCGATATACTGAATATATTGCAGAATATCACGTCTCTGCGCTTCATTGTCCGGAAGCTCAATCAGCATCTGGCCGCGCGCCGTTCCTCCGACATCTCTCGTCTCCGCGAACATGATGTTGACCGGAGCCTTTGCGTGAAGCACGATGTTGGAGATGACCGGCTCTCCGGACTGTCTGCCGTCAAATGAGAGGCGATAGAGCTTTCCGGTGCGGAAATGAACATCCTGCACCGCATCGCCGAGAATCAGTTCCTTCCCGATCCGGCTCTTCGGTGCCATGAAGATGTCCGATACCTTTCCCTCCTCCGCGATGACACCCTTGTCGAGAATCGCGACTCTGTCGCAGATCTGGGAAATAACATCCATCTCGTGCGTAATCACAACAACCGTAATCCCCATCTCGCGGTTCAATCTCCTGAGAAGTTCAAGAATCGACGCCGTCGTATTCGGGTCGAGCGCCGACGTGGCCTCGTCGCAGAGCAGAACCTTCGGATTGGCGGCGAGTGCACGCGCAATCGCGACTCTCTGCTTCTGGCCTCCAGAAAGCTGTGCCGGATAAGCCTGCTCCCGTCCCTCAAGCTCGACAATCTTCAGAAGCTCACGGGCTCTTTTTTCTGCATCCTCCCGCCTGACTCCCTGAATCTCGAGCGGAAATGTAACATTCCGGAGAGCTGTCCTCTGCTCAAGCAGCTGAAACTGCTGGAAGATCATGCCCATCTGTCGTCTGGCGACCCGAAGCTGCGTGGGTGTCAGTTCCGCCATGTTTTTTCCGTCAAAAATCACCTGGCCGCCGGTCGGACGCTCGAGATAATTGATGCAGCGGACAAGCGTCGATTTTCCGGCTCCCGACAGGCCGATGATTCCATATATTTCACCTCTTTCAATGTCAATACTGACATCCCGGATCGCCTCGACCTCTGCCCTCGGATCGCCGAACGTTTTCCGGAGATGCCGTATGGAAATAATGGGTTCCGCCATTTTTTCTCCTTTTCCTATGGTTTCCATAGGCTTTTAATGTCATGAGAATATCATGAAATTCCCATATAATCAAATCAATTCTTTCGTTAGCTCTCAATAAAAAAAATTTATATCTCCTGCCTCATGACTCGTGACGCAAAAATGCGCAATACGCGCGCCCCGATAAAGGGCACGTGTACTGCGCATACCGGCAAGCCTTGCCGTATCGGTCCCGCAGACCGCAGAACCAACCGTCCGCACTGCTTCTGCAACCGGATTCGTCCGATCACACCTCGTCGATCGCGTGACCGATGTCGTGCCGCATATATTTATTGGCAAATGAAATCCGCTCTGTAGCCGCGTAGGCCTTGGCCCTCGCTTCCTTCAGTGTCGGAGCGAGCGCTGTGACAGCGAGAACACGGCCGCCATTCGTGACAATCTGTCCCTTCTCGTTGAATTTCGTCCCCGCGTGGAACACGAATTCATCCTTTTTGCTCTCGAAAGTCTCCAGTCCGCTGATCGGGAAGCCGGTCTTGTAGCTGACCGGATAGCCGTCGGACGCGAGAACGACGCACAGGCATGCCTGATCGCTGAACTTAAGATCAATCTTATCGAGCGTCCCGTCGATGCACGCGTTAAAGACATCGACAATGTCCGTCTCAAGTCTCGGCAGAACGACCTGCGCCTCCGGATCGCCGAAGCGCGCGTTGTATTCAAGAACCTTCGGCCCGTCATCCGTCAGCATGAGTCCGAAGAAAATGACGCCCTTGAACGGCCGTCCCTCGGCAGCCATCGCGTCGACGGTCGGCTGGTAAATATACTTTCTGCAGAATGCGTCGACCTCCGGCGTATAGAACGGACTCGGAGAGAAATTACCCATGCCGCCCGTATTGAGTCCCGTGTCTCCGTCTCCGGCCCTCTTGTGATCCATGGCAGAGGCCATCAGCCTGATCGTCTTTCCGTCAACAAATGAGAGAACAGAGATCTCACGGCCCGTCATGAACTCCTCGATGACCACATTGTCGCCAGACGCGCCGAACTTCTTGTCCTCCATGAGCTCTCTGACGCCTGCCTTCGCCTCCTCATAAGTATTGCAGATCAGAACGCCTTTGCCGAGCGCAAGTCCGTCAGCCTTGAGGACAGTCGGGTACTTGCATGTCTTGATGTACTCATAGGCCTCCGCCGGCGAATGGACTGTCGTATATTCCGCCGTCGGGATGTGGTATTTCTTCATGAGATCCTTGGAGAATGCCTTGGATCCCTCGAGGATTGCCGCGTTCTTCCGCGGTCCGAACACACGGAGTCCCGCCGCCTCGAATTTGTCGACAATGCCGCCGACGAGCGGATCATCCATGCCGACAACCGTGAGATCGATCTGCTTCTCCTTTGCAAAATCGACAAGCTTGTCAAATTCCATCGCGCCGATCGGCACACACTCTGCAACGGACGCGATACCTGCATTTCCCGGAGCGCAGTAAATCTTATCGACCTTCGGACTCTTTGCGACCGCCCATGCGATCGCATGCTCACGGCCGCCGCCTCCGACAATCAGAACCTTCATACCCATTTTGATTTCCTCCTAGTAAACAATACAGGTCAGGATTTATTTTGCGATATGCACGATGTTGTTCTCGTCGACAGAAACCTTTCCCTGCGCAATGAGATCTATCGCCTTCGGAAGAATCTTCCACTCGGCCTGCTCCATAATTCTCTTCTGCAGGATCTCCGGCGTATCGCCCTCTTCGACGTTGACGGCCTGCTGCAGAATAATCGGTCCTGCATCCAGATCACTGTTGACAAAGTGGACAGTCGCTCCAGAAACTTTCACGCCCCTTGCGAGTGCTTTCTCATGGACATGAAGACCATAGCACCCCTTTCCGCAGAAGGACGGAATCAGAGCCGGATGGATGTTGATGATCCGGTTCGGATACGCGTCGACGATTTCCGGCGGCATCTGAATGAGGCAGCCCGCCAGAACAATGAGATCGACATGGAAGGAATCCAGAATGTCCTTCAGGTCATGGTTGAAATCATCCCTGCTGTCATAGGACTTCGGGCTGAGACAGATGCCCATGAGACCCGCTGCCTCAGCGCGCTTTAAGGCATATGCATTCTCATTGTTGCTGATGACGACAGCGATCTCCGCACCGCGGATCTGCTTTTTCGCAATCGCATCAATGATCGCCTGAAGGTTGGTTCCGCCGCCCGATACCAGAACGGCAAGTTTCATAGTCTTATGTTCTTCGCTCATACGAGATCTACGCCCTTCTCGCCGTTAACAATACGGCCGATTCTGTAAGGAGTTTCGCCGGCACGCTTTACCGCTTCCATCGCAGTGTCCGCATCCGCCGGATCGACCGCAAGTACCATGCCGATTCCCATGTTGTATGTGTTGTACATCACATGCTCCTCGACTTCGCCCTTTTTTGCCATCAGACGGAAGAGATATGGCACCTCATACGAATTCTTCTCGATGACCGCACGCGTGCCGTCCTTCAGCATTCTCGGGACATTCTCGTAGAAGCCGCCGCCTGTGATGTGGCTGCATGCCTTCACACGGACGCCTGCGTTTTTGATGGACTTCAGCGCCTTCACATAAATTTTCGTCGGCTTCAGAAGAGCCTCGCCGACTGTGCTTCCGAGTTTCTCGTCATACTCGCCCATTGCCTCCGGCGTCATCTCGAAAATCTTTCGAACCAGCGAGAAGCCGTTGGAATGAACGCCCGATGAAGCAAGGCCGATCAGGACATCTCCGTCCTTCAGGTTCTCGCCCGTAATGATGTCCTTCCTATCGACGATGCCGACCGCAAAGCCCGCGAGATCGAATTCATCGACCGGATAGAAGCCCGGCATCTCAGCCGTCTCACCGCCGATCAGAGCCGCCTCTGACTGAACGCAGCCGTCAGCAACGCCCTTGACGATGTCCGCAATCCGCTCCGGATAATTCTTCCCGCACGCGATATAGTCGAGGAAGAACAGCGGCTCACCGCCCGCGCACGCGACATCATTCACACACATCGCCACGCAGTCGATGCCGACCGTATCGTACTTATTCATGACAAATGCAAGCTTCAGCTTCGTCCCGACACCGTCTGTACCGGAAAGAAGTGTCGGATGCTCCATGCTCTTGAACTTGTCCATCGCAAATGCGCCGGAAAAGCCGCCGAGGCCTCCGAGTACCTCCTCGCGCATTGTCTTCTTTACATGCTCCTTCATGAGCTCGACCGACTTGTAACCGGCCTCAATGTCCACACCTGAACTCTTGTAATCCATACTGACCTCTCATTCTCCTTGTTTCAGGCACCGTCGTCTCAGTCCGCGTAGTGCTGATATCCCTTTTCCTGCAGTCTTGCGTTCTTGGCCTCAACTTCCTTCTTCATCGCCTCAGAGTAGTCCTTCAACCTCTGAAGCAGATCCGGATCCGATACAGCGAGAATCTTTGCTGCGAGAATAGCCGCATTCTTCGCGCCGCCGATGGCAACCGTCGCGACCGGAATGCCGCTCGGCATCTGAACAATTGAATACAGGGAATCTCTGCCGCCGAGAGATGTCGTGTGCATCGGAATTCCGATAACCGGAAGCGGGAACAGTGCCGCGCACATGCCCGGCAGATGAGCCGCCATGCCCGCGCCCGCGATAATCACCTTGATTCCGCGGCCCTCGGCGCCCTTTGCGTACGCAAAGAACTCATCCGGCTCTCTGTGAGCGGAAATGATGTTTCGCCGCTGCCTTTGCCATGACCGGCATATCTGAATCCGATCCCATTACAATGCTGACTGTTGCCATGTAAGTCTCCTTTCAGTTGCTCATGTCCTGCTGATATATCAGATAGATTATAAATTCAGAGTTTACCAAAGTAAAGCAGGGAATTACGATTCCTTCGCGTCAAGCGGCTCATTCAGCGGCTCCGTTCCTGGAAGAACGAAGCGACCGTCGCGGATCAGCGCGATCTCACCGCCGCCCCTTTTGAGAACCGTGATGCTGCCAAGCTCGTCGTACGGAATCGTGATGTCCGTGTGGCATCCGTAATAGGCCTTCGAGGGATCTGTCTTTCTCACCAGCGTGTGCTCGTTGTCGCGCGCGATAATCTCCTTTCCGTCCGGATTGAAGACCCGGTTGTCCTCCTCGAAACTGTAGCAGGTATCTCCCATTGCAAAATGAGGCCCCGTCTTCTCCGCGATCAGGATCGGCATCTTCGCCTCGATCCCGTATTTTCTCGCCATCACGTAAGCCGTGGTGTTCGTCCCGATCGCAAATTCTCCGATTGTCAGCGTCGGATGATGAAACAAAATGTTTTCATCAATATAACGCCTGTTCTCCTCCGGGTCCTCAAAGTTTCCGCAGTCCGCCGAGTCGATATATCCGTCCTTAAGCGTGATCTTAAGGTCACGGAACTCATAACCCTCGAGAAAGACACGCTTCACGTGGAGCAGGCCGCTCGTTCCTCGCAGTCTCGGAGACGTGAACACCTCTCCGACCGGGATATTGACGTCCGCGACGCAGTTCTCGAAATTTGTCTGCGCATCCGGGTCATCCAGCTCGTGGAGCGCGATCACAAGGTCCGTCTCATTGCCCGCACGCCCATTCACCTTCACATAATCTCCCTGGTCAAGAGCGTCGATCAGATACTGCTGGATTCGGCCATACTCCTCCGAATTCAGCGTGTTCACCCGGAGTGTGTCCTCAAAGATCTCCGGAAAGCGGCTGCCCACCTCCGGGACCGGGAAATCCATGATCGTAAAGCTCCTCTCATTTCCCGGAATATACCGCTGCGTGATTGTGCGGAGCTCCGTCTTCATATCAATGTATGCGGGGAGCTGCGCCGACGTCATCCGGATCGCGTGCGCGTGCGGCTCCGGCACAAACGGCTCCCGGCCGAACGCCTCCTGTACGGCAGGACCCGCATGTCTCCGTGCCATCTGTTTCACCTTCTCGAAACACTCCTGCTGCAGGCGCTTCCTCATGGAAATAAACCGCTCATCGAGCACAAGCGCGAGATCCTCCCTGTGATCATAATCAAACTGGAGGTTCGGAACTGCTCCCGTATACCCGTTGTGACGGTTCGGCCCTCGTAAGACCAGGCGTACCGGAGCGCGCTCCGCCGTCGTCTCGAGGCCCATCTTTCTGAAGTTCTGAACAGCCATTTTCATAATGCGCTCAAAACCGAGCTCATAGACGAGCTGCACCGTTTTCTTCTTCGAGAGATCCTTGTGCGCGTGGACAAAGCCCATCCGGTACCCTTCCGTAAATGTCCCGGCTGCGCGCGCGATCTCATCCTCCGGCAGGCTGCCGATGAAACGCGCCGTCCCGAGCGTCTCCTCCGAGACATATTCCCCGTAGCTGTACAGATACCGGAAATCGGACGGATCGGATTGCTCAATGATCCGGACCGCAAAGTTCTTCGCGGGATCGACCTGCGCGCGAATTCTCTCCATGAGGTACAGCTCCGCGTAGTCCCGGATGTAATCGTCGAAGATCCGGCGAACGGTCTCCGCCTTCGGGGGCTCCTCCTCAAATTCCGAGTAGAGCTCGAGAAAGAGTTCAAAGAGAACCGCCTGCCCCTCCGTGTCATCCTCATAGACGGCAGGGATCAGCCCTCGGATCTCGGCATATACCGCTGAAAGAAGCGGGCCGTACTCCTCTCCGAGCTTTTCCGCTGCATATTCCGGATTCGCATAGGACGAACCGTAGGCATTCGGAAGGATGTCCTCGTACATTGCAAGGTTCATCGCCTTCAGTTCGGAGAGTGTCTCATTTCCGGATGGTTTCCTGACCGTGAGCATGAACCGGGCCGTTCGCCGGAAAAAGTCCCCGAACGGCTCCGGGACACTTGTCTCTGTGAGCGTCTCTGCCGTCCGGCTCCTGGCACCGGCCGCACGCTCCCGCAGAATCTCCCCGCCTGAGCTGTTTTCATTCTCAGTCATATTCATTTGCATTCCTCCATCATACCCTCTCAAAGTCCGGTCAAAAAAACCGTCAGCCAGCCGACCATGACAACGCCCGAGAAAATCGAGCCGATCACGGAATATTTCGGCGAGCACTCTCTGTCATTGAAGGACCGCATGCCGATAATGAAGCCGTAGACGGACAGCGCCATCGCGGCGAGCGCGATGACGCCGACAATTGCCCCTGCCGATCCCTGAAAGGCAAACGAAAGAACGGAATCAATGATCAGAAGGGCAAGGCTCACCCCCGCGAGCTGTGCCGCGAGAATTCCGCCCTTCGAATTTTTCTTTTCAATAAATGTATATTTGTTATCCCTTGTCTTATGCATGTCTCCGCGCTCTCTTCTCTTTTCTGATCCTGAGCAGATCTGCGAACATAAACAGAAGCACGCCGATCAACGCTCCCAGCGTATTCAGGATCACATCATCGACATCGCAGGTCCCGATCTTGGTCACGAGCTGTATCAGCTCGACAGCCGCGCTGAGCAGCATACCGAGGAA
>ONSX01000050.1 GCA_900320615.1 uncultured Eubacteriales bacterium | reverse complement strand
GATGACAATGGCAATCAACCGGGCGTCGATCTGCAGCGATGTCTGCCGAGACGGCTCTGTGCCGACGTATACGGCCGTGCCGGTCAATTTCGCGACGGGTCCGGATGGAAAGCCCTTCTCCGAGGATCAGAGCCGGTACAGCGGCGTGTGCGCGTATGACACGACAAAAGCTGCGGCTTACTGGAAAAAGGGACTTGACGAGCTCGGTATCAACAGCCTTGAGCTCACGATGAAGACAGATGCTGATGACAAACCGCAGAAGGTCGCGCAGGCCATCAAGGAGGAACTGGAGGCGGCGCTTCCGGGACTGACGATCAACCTTGAGCCGGAGTCGAAGAAGCAGCGTCTGCAGGATATGTACAGCGGCAATTTCGATCTCGGTCTCACGCGCTGGGCTCCGGACTATGATGATCCGATGGCGTATCTTGGCACGTGGAAGACGGGTGTCACCTGCAATTACGGCAGGTTTTCCGACAGCACCTACGATTCGCTCCTTGATGAGTGCGCGACCGGTGATCTGGCCCGCAATCAGCAGGGACGCTGGGATGCGCTCTACAAGGCAGAAGATATTATCATGAACAATGCGGTCGTCTTCCCACTGTACACTCAGTGCAGTGCAGAGATGATCAAGAGCAATGTCAGGGGCGTCGAGTTCCATCCGGTCGCGATCAACCGCGTGTACAAGGACGCCGTGAAGACTGCGGAGTAACAGAAAGTACAATAGGAAAAAGCCGCGTGGCAGCTGTCGCGCGGCTTTTTCCTATCAGCTCCGGAGAAGATCCGGATGCAGGAAACTGTCAGCGGGACGGCCCCTGCGGACCACAGAGTTTCGGGTGATTGATCCGGTTCGCGAGAAAGCCCGCGCCGAAGCCGTTGTCGATATTGACGACGCTCACGCCGCTCGCGCAGGAATTCAGCATGGACAAAAGAGCAGAGAGGCCGTGAAATGAAGCCCCATATCCGACACTCGTCGGGACTGCGATGACAGGGCAGTCAGCGAGCCCCCCGATGACGCTCGCGAGCGCGCCCTCCATGCCAGCCACTGCGATGATGACGGAGGCACTCATGATCTCGTCAAGGTGAGGAATAAGACGGTGAAGTCCCGAGACGCCGACGTCCGTGAGGCGGAGAACCTCATTTCCGTAGAACCTGGCAGTGAGAGCGGCCTCTTCAGAGACCGGCAGGTCACTTGTCCCGCCCGTCGCGACGACGATGCGGCCGATACCGTCCGGCTCCGGCATAGAGCCGATGATGCCGATGTGCGCATCCTCGTGATAGGCATAGGGAAGAGCCTGATCTGCCAGGTGGGTCTGCAGAGCCTCCGATTTTTCGTGATTCATCCGCGTGATCAGGATCCGGTCCTGGCCGTGGCGGATCATCGCGTCACAGATACCGCTGATCTGTTCTGCCGTCTTTCCCGCTCCGTAAATGACTTCGCCGGCACCCTGACGGATCTTTCGGTGCAGATCCACCTTGGCATAGCCGATGTCCTCGAACGGCTCCTCCTTTAACTTCAGATAGGCGCTGTCGACAGACATACCGCCGCTTTGCACTTCTTCCAGAATGTGTCTGATGTCCTGGTCCATATCTGTCCTTTCCGCGGGGATTTCTTATCTTTATGGAATCCTTCGCATTTTTTACAAAATCATACCATAAATGTGGCGCGTGTGAAGTCCGTGCGGCAGCCGGGCAGGAATGAATTGTGATATACCACATGGAACACTGGTTTACAAAGCCGCCCGGTATATGCTACAATGTTGGATGTTTTCACCCGGCGGCCGTCCTGTGGCTCCGGCGGAAGCAGAAAGGAAATATATGGCACGAAAGAAAAGAGAAATGGTAAGGGTATGCCTGATCACAGGCTATCTCGGAGCAGGCAAGACGACGCTGCTCAATCACATTCTCGCGAATCAGGAGGGGATCCGCGCGGCCGTCATCGTTAATGATATTGGTGAGGTCAACGTCGATGCCGACCTGATTGAGAAGTCCGGAGGCGTCTCCCGGAAGGATGAGAATCTGATTCCGCTGTCCAACGGCTGCATCTGCTGCACACTTCGCGGCAGCCTGGCTGACCAGCTCACGGAGCTGGCGGAGACCGGAAAGTACAACTACATCATCATCGAGGCGTCCGGTATCTGCGAGCCGCTGCCGATTGCGCAGACAATCACGCAGATATGCGAGGAGAACACGGACGACGGTATTCCGATGAAGCTTGACAACGTCATCGCTGTCGTCGACTGCGCGCGGATGCTGCAGGAATTCGAGAACGGGCGCAAGCTCATGCGTCAGGCGATCGGCGATGACGACGTCGAGAACCTGCTGATTCAGCAGATCGAGTTCTGCAACACGATTGTCATGAACAAGACAGACCTTGTCTCTGAAAAGGACCTCGGGGAGTTGAAGACAATCATCCGGAAACTTCAGTCTGACGCGGAAATGATCGAGACGACAAAGGGCAATGTTGACCTCAAGTCGCTGCTCAACACCGATCGCTTTGATCTTGACCGCGCGGCTGCGTCGGCCGGCTGGGTCGAGGCCATCCAGCATCCGGAAGATGCGGAGGAATCCGAGGAGGAGCTCGAATACGGGATCGAAACATTTGTCTACTATAGGCGCCGTCCGTTTGTCCATGACAAGCTGGTGGAACTCTGCGATTACTGGCCGCACAGCGTCATCCGCTGCAAGGGCATGGTCTGGTACGAGGAGGAGCCCGATACGGCGTTTATTTTCGAGCAGGCAGGCCGTCAGATTACGGAATCACCGCAGGGACGGTTTCTGGCATCAGCGCCGAAGTCCCAGATCAACACGATCCTGAGCAAATATCCGCAGGTTCGCAAGATGTGGGATCCGAAGTATGGCGACCGGATGATCAAGCTGGTCTTTATCGGACAGAAGATGGACAGGGACGTGATCGAGGAGAGACTCGATGAGTGTCTCGGAGACTGACACAAAGAGTGGTACAGAGTAAGAATCTGCACTGCATCAAAGAGAGTGGTACAAGGCAACCCACGGTAAAAAAACAGAGAGTGGTACAAGGCAACCCACGGTAAAAAAACAGAGTGGTACAAAGAGACCCACGGTAAAAAAACAGAAAGTGGTATCCGAAACCCACGATAAAAAACTGAGGAGGTTTTCATTTATGAATAAGCGAGTTACATTCCTTACACAGGCGGCCGTCATCGCGGCGCTCTACACGGTTCTGACACTGGTCTTCGCGCCGATTTCCTACGGAGAGGTGCAGGTGAGAATTTCTGAGGCGCTGACTGTGCTTCCGCTTTTTACACCGGCGGCTATTCCGGGACTTTTCATCGGCTGTCTGCTTTCGAATGTGCTTGGCGGCTGCGTGATCTGGGATATCATCTTCGGTTCCCTGGCAACTCTTCTGGGGGCGGCAGGTGCATGGCTGCTCCGCAGGAACCGCTGGCTTGTTCCGATTCCGACGATTATTTCAAACACAATTATCGTGCCCCTGGTTCTCCGCTATGGTTACGGCGTGAATCTTCCGCTGTGGCTCGAGGCAGCTGCAATCGCGGCGGGCGAAATCATCAGCTGCTACGGGCTGGGCGAGATTCTGATCTCGGCGCTGAAGCCGATCAGGCAGCATCTCTTCAAGCCGCAGCAGGAAGGCTGAGGTTTCCGGAGAATAAAATGGACCGGTTGGAGACCTGCGCGTCTTCGACCGGACAAGCGCAAAAAAATGCGGACAGCAACTGATTTTTCAGATGTTGTCCGCATTTTTCAGACTGTGGCCGACAGATGCGAAAGGCAGATTTCTGAATCCGCTGTGTTTTCTTGCCGCGCCAGCGCCGGTGCGTGAAGCTGGAGCGGCGGGAGGCCGCTCTGCCTGCGTTACTTGCTGTCTGCGTGAAGTCTCGTGTGGATATATCCGGGAACTTCCTCCGGACTGATGCCGAGGACGTACGCGAATTCGCCGTGAAGGATCTTCTGAGCCTCGCTCAGCATCCGCTCGTCAGCGGCATGGAATTTCCGGCCGGCATGTTCCTTCTCCGTCCGCTTTTCAAACAGAGCGGAAATAACGCTGATGAGGTCGGCGTTATCACCCTCGCAGATGACCTTCGCGTATTCCTTCTGGCGGACCTTTTCGTTGTCAATCCATGCGCTGTCCTGGTTTGGAATCGAGTCGATCAGGCTGTTGATCTCATCCCTCGAGAGCGGAGCGCGCATGACGTCTCCGTTATCCTGATCCGCGGGCACGTAGATCCTCCCGCCCTTGTCATAGACAGGTGAGAGTACGTAATACGGACGGGAACCGCCTGCGACTGTCATTTCCGTGATGTCCTCAATCACACACACGCCGTCGCGACCATGCACGACAGTGTCTCCGATGTTCCATTTTTGCATAGCATTTCACCTCTTACTCTATTTTAACAGAAAGCGCAAGATTTCGTAAGAGGTGTGAAATCAGATTTGTCCTGTCATCGCTGCCGCTTATCCGCTGCTCATAACCTGAGCGGTATCGATTGTGCATCAGCCTCAGACCGCAGCAGGTCCCTTGATCAGATGCAGCAGGCAGGTAAATGAGATGACCCCGTTTTTCCACGAGACATCGATCGAGCCACGGTACTGGCAGCAGATGCTCTCGGCAATCGAGAGTCCGATCCCGTATCCTCCCTTTTCACTGTCCTGGGTGTGGGATTCATCCTCCCGGTAGAAGCGATCGAAGAACCGGCTGTAATCGACATCTTTTCCGTCCGCGAAGGAATTCGAGATGACGAGACGGAGCAGACGTCCGTGTCGGACGGTATCCAGACAGATGGAGACAGTTCCCTTGTCATCGCAGTACTTGAGCGCATTGTCAGTGAGTATGGAGACCAGCTGGCGGATCCGGGTTTCATCGGCGAGCGCGTGAATTCCCGGCTGCAGATGGACAACCAACGTCTTCTGCTCTCTGTCGGCGGTCTCTCGGCAGGACTCGATCATGTCGCCCACAGTCTTTGAAATGTCGACGATCGTGAGCGTGGAGCGGTCCTCATTTTCGTCGGCGCGCGAAATCATGATCAGGTTCTGAACAAGGCGATCCAGCCGGTCAACCTGGCGCATCGTCGACTGAGTCCATTCATTTTCGCCATTGATCATTTCCTCGACCTCCGTGTTCGCGCGGATGACGGCGAGTGGCGTCTTCAGCTCATGGCCGGCATTTGTGATGAATTGTTTCTGCCGGCGCATATTTTCAATCTCCGGCTGCACAACGTGCCCCGAGAAAATATTGACGAGAATGACGGTGATCACGAGGCCGGCCAGACAGATCAGAATGGTCATGTGCATGATTTTCCTGTTCTGGGTGATCTGCGTCAGGCAGTTCAGGAAGACGACAATCTGTCCGTCATCTGTGGTGGAGACCTCATAGTAGTAGCTGTCCATGCGGCCGTACTGCCGGCCTCGTCTGAGTGCCTTCTGCGCGTAGTCTTCCGCCTCGTCATCCGAGACCTCCGACGTATGGCTCGTGCTTGTGATATCGACATCTCCGTTCCTGGCGTATGTGACTGTAAAATAGCGCGCCGAGTGTGTGAACTCCGGCGAAAAATCATTCAGATAGTCCTTGCTCTTGCCTTCGGGCACGACCCCGTTATATTCGACGAGCAGATCCAGAATCTTGTAGATTTGTGTGCGCGCCAGACAGTAGTTTGAGATATTGATGCAGCCGCCGATAAACACCATGACAAAGAAGTAGGTGCTCGTCGCGATTAAAATGAATTTCCGTCTCAGTTTCTGGATCGTGCGTGGATTCAATGGCCTGCCTCCAGTCTGTAGCTTCCCCCGCGCGCGCCGGTGATCGACGCAGACGAGTCGATCGATGCCAGCTTTGCGCGGAGATAGTTGATGTATAGCCAGACGGTGTCTGCATTTGCGTCCGACTCTCCGGGCCAGACATGATCGAGCAGGTATTTTGTGGCGAGATCCTTGCCTGCATTTAAGATCAGCGTCTGCATGAGTTCAAATTCCTTGATCGAGAGACGAACCGAGTTCTGCGACGCGAGCTCAAAGCGCTCAGCCGACAGCACGAGGTCCTGAAAATGAAGTTCCTGCGCGCTGTATTCTGTTCTCCGTCTTGTCATGGACCGTAGACGCGCGAGAAGTTCCTTCATGGCGAATGGCTTGGTCAGATAGTCGTCCGCGCCCGCATCGAGCCCCGTCACGCGGTCATCGATCTCAGATTTTGCCGTGAGGAGGAGAACCGGTGTCACAATATTGATCGCGCGGATTTCCCTCAGAACGTCGAGCCCCGAACGCCCCGGCATCATGATGTCGAGAATGACCGCGTCGTAGCTGTCTTTCCGGATGTGTCCGAGGGCATCCTCCCCGTTAAAGACGGGGTCCACGTCATACTGTTCGTGCCGCAGAACGGCACAGAGTGCCCTGTTCAGGTCCCGTGTATCTTCAGCAAGAAGAAGCTTCATTTCTTGTCAGAACTCCTTTCGTGTCCATGAGTCATAGCGGCGCCGGATGTTTCGGACGTCTCTCCGGAAGCTGGCAGGAGCTGCTGTCTTCGGGAAGCTCCCCGTAAATCAAATCCCGGATCGTCTGCATGGAAATGTCTGTCGAGGCCATCTCGTCCGCGCAGCGCTTCAGCTCGCTGACGATCAGGTCCTGGTTGCCCTGAATCTGTTTCTTGTATTTCATCTGGTGCTCCAGCGCAGCCCAGGTGTCCATTGAAATCGTGCGGATCTGGAACTCGACATAGTATCCTCTTGTCATGACGATCAGGTGGAAGCTGCGATAACCATTCGGCTTGGCGTGGCGAATGTAGTCCTTCTCTTCGATGACTGCGATGTCCGGAAAATGCTCGAGAAAGTCCCGCAGCGTGTAGACGTCCCGCAGAAAAGTGCAGACGATGCGGATTCCGATCGCGTCCCTCAGCTTGTGGAGTGCGGAGTCCGCATTTTCAGGGAGATTCCGGCGACGGCATTTCTCACGCATGCTCTCCTCGGATTTGATCCGGGAGAGGACGTGGTCGACCGGGTCGGCATCGCCATACTTTGCCTTCATTTCCGCGCGATACTGCCCGATGCGGGCAAGCATTTCATCCATGACGGCCTGCATGGCGGGCAGATGTCCGGCGTATATACTTTCCTGTGTATCAGACATAAATTATCAGATCTCCTGTCATTCATAATTCCTAATCATATTATAGCAGAGCCCTTCGCTATGTTTTGTGAATAATATAGAAAAATTTGGTAACAATTCAGCAACCAGGCTCGAAATGTTCTGCGCTCCTCCCGGAGAAACTGGAAAGAATTTCGGGCCGAGGGCTCTTCCTTTATCGTTCTCAATTCTCCGGGATGCTGAATCATATGCAAAATATAAAGAATTCGGGAATCGGCCGTTGATTTTCGGGCAATCGTCATGTATAATGTCAGGGTATGGATACAGACGAGCAGTTCATGCGCGAAGCGCTGAAACAGGCGAAGAAGGCTGCAAAGATCGGCGATACGCCGATCGGATGCGTCATTGTCCGTGACGGTGCGGTTATCGCGCGGGGCTACAATCGCAGAAATAAGGACAAGAACACACTTGCCCACGCAGAGATCACAGCAATCCGCAGGGCGACAAAGGTAATTGGTGACTGGCGGCTGGAAGGCTGTACGATTTACGTAACACTCGAGCCGTGTCCGATGTGTGCGGGAGCTATTGTGCAGGCGAGAATTCCGGAATGCGTGATCGGGGCCATGAATCCGAAGGCCGGATGCGCGGGATCCATTGTTAATCTGCTCGAGATGCCGAAGTTTAACCACCAGGTCACGGTGCGGCGCGGCGTACTTGCGGAGGCGTGCAGCGGTATTCTGAAAGAGTTCTTCCGCGAGCTTCGGAAGAAACAGAAGGAAAGAAAGCTGCAGAAACAAGCGGAATCGTCAGGTATCTGATTTTTATTTCAGGAAGAGCGTTCCATACAGCAATGTATTGGGCTTTTCATATATGGAGTTGTACTCAAGAGGTCGTAAGAGGTCGCACTCGAAATGCGATAGGCCCTTCGGGGTACAAGGGTTCGAATCCCTTCAACTCCGCGTGAGGAACAGACTGTTTTCGAACAGTCTGTTCCTTTTTTTGCGGGCGGATGGACTTGCGGATTGCGCAGCGGGTACAGCCATGCTATAATTTTTTCAATATGAGGAAGTCTGTGAATTGCTGTCTGACAGACAATCGGTGCATTTCTTCATATTCGGACAAGGTATCGCGAGGATGCGGCCGCTCACAGGTCGTGTCTCCGCGCTCAGGCTGCTTGAAGAGGAGGAAACGGCTGCTATGCGCAAAACCAAGATTATCTGCACAATCGGTCCGGCAAGCGAGAGTGAAGAGAAGCTGAAAGAGCTGATTCTCGCGGGTATGAATGTTGCGAGATTTAATTTTTCACACGGCTCTCATGAGGAACACGAGGCGAAATTCCTGCGTCTCCGGAGGATCCGGATCCAGATGAATCTTCCGATTGCCACGCTGCTTGACACCAAGGGCCCGGAGATCCGTCTCCGCGACTTTGAAAACGGCAGGGTTGAGCTGAAGCGCGGCCAGAATTTTACGCTGACGACGGATGAAGTCGTGGGAAATGAAGAGCGGGCTTCCATTACCTACAAGGATCTGCCCGGTGACGTCGGACCTGGTACGCACATCCTGATCGATGACGGTCTGATCGGGCTGAAGGTTCTCGAGGTAAAGGGCCACGATATCGTCTGTGTCGTTGAGAATGGCGGTCCTGTCTCCAACAAGAAGGGAATCAATGTCCCGGACGCAGAGCTCTCCATGCCGTTCATCAGCGGGCAGGATCGCTCGGACATCGAGTTCGGCTGCCATCTTGGCTTTGATTTTATCGCATGCAGCTTTACAAGAACTGCGCAGGATATCCGCGACATCCGGGAGATTCTGGAGAAGAACGGATCGAACATGCAGGTCATCGCGAAGATCGAGAGCACACAGGGCGTGAAGAACATCGACGAGATCCTCGATGAGGCGGATGGCGTCATGGTTGCCCGCGGCGATCTCGGTGTCGAGGTGCCGCTTGAGGATGTCCCGATCATCCAGAAGGAGATCATCGCGAAGGCGCAGAAGAAGGGCAAGATTGTTGTGACAGCGACACAGATGCTTGATTCTATGATCCACAACCCGAGACCGACGAGAGCGGAGGCAACCGATGTCGCGAATGCGATCTATGACGGAACGACGGCCATTATGCTCTCTGGAGAGACGGCGGCAGGCCAGTATCCGGTCGAGGCAGTCCGGATCATGGGGAGAATTGCAGAGCGCGCGGAGCACGAGGTCGACTACAAGAAGCACCGCGAGCATATCCTGAAGGAGGACGGCGTCAATCATGACACAACGGCGGCGATCTGCCATGCGTGCTGCATGGTTGCCGACGACACGAAGGCGAGCGCCATCATTGCGGTCACAATTTCGGGCTTCACAGCGAGACGTCTCTCGCGACTTCGCCCGACCGTTCCGATCATTGCCTGCACGACAAGCGTCCGCGCCGCGTGCCAGATGAACCTTTTGTTCGGCGTCGTGCCGCTGATTATCGGCATGGAGGAGAAGGGCGACGCGCTGATTGAGTCTGCTGTCGCGAAGGCGGATATGACGGGGCTGATTTCCAAGGGCGACAAGGTCGTGATTGCGGCCGGACTTCCGCTCGGCCGATCAGGCAACACGAACATGATCAAGGTCGAGGAAGTATCCTGATAAGGAAGCCGCGTTATACTGACAGGAGAGGAAAATGACAACAAGAGAATGCTATGACGCGCTTGGCGGCGGATACGACGAGGCGCTCGGGAGAATGTTCTCAGAGAGCCTGATGACAAAATTTCTGAAGAAATTCCCGGCGGACGGCACATATGCAGAGCTGAAGGAGCACTTTCTGGCCCATGAGGATGAGGCTGCGTTCGAGGCGGTTCATACGCTGAAAGGAATCTGTCTGAATCTGGGGCTGGTCGATCTGAGCCGGTCGGTCAGCGCGCTCACAGAGGCGCTCAGGAACGGACGGAAGCCGGAGGCCGACGGGCTGATGGAACAGGTCGGAAGGGATTATGACAGGGCAGTCTTTATCATCGGACAGCTCTGATCAGGCAAATAGTAAGGCCGGGAAGCCCCCGCTCCGCCCGTCAGGGCGGAGCGGGGGCTTTCTCATACGGACTGTGGCGTGTGAATTTCATTTGTGATACAATGTGAACGCAAACCATCGGATTGGTTCAATAAATTTACAGGCAGGACATGTATGAAGATGAAAACGACAAAACTGCGGTCATTTCTCAAGAGAATCGTGTGCGTACTGGCTGCGGCGTGTCTGATCGCGGCGGCATTTCCCATCGGTGTCTGCGCGTCTGACCCGCTGACCAACTATCTGGAAGGCTGGCCACAGATGACAGATATCAATGAGGATTCGGCGTGCCTGATCGACGCAGACAACCTCGGCGTCATGTATTCGCTCAACAGGGATGAAAAGATGTACCCTGCGAGCATCACGAAGATCATGACCGCGCTGGTCGTTCTGGACAACGCGAATCTCATGGACAAGGTCACGATGGACGATAACGGGACATCGCTCGCAGTGGCGGGATATACCAACGCGTCGACGGTTAACGGGGAAGAGTTCACGGTCGAGCAGTGCCTGTACATGATGCTGCTGCAGTCCGCGAACGATATTGCGCAGCAGCTCGCCGTATCTGTCGCGGGAAGCGTCGATGCCTTCGCGGATATGATGAATGAGAAGGCAAAGGAAATCGGCTGCACGGGGACTCATTTTACAAATCCGACGGGCCTGCCGGACGAGAATCACTACACGACGGCGATGGACATGGCGAGGATCATGGCGGTCTGCCTCCGGAATTCGGAGTTCCGTACGATCATCTCAACTGCATCCTATACAGTCCCTGCGACGAATAAGACGGACAAGAAGCGGACGTACGAAAACCACTGCCGTCTGATCGATTCGGGGAGCGAGTATTATTATCAGTACTGCATCGGCGGAAAGACCGGTTTCACGGATGCGGCGGAGAGAACGCTCGTCTGCGCGGCGGAGAAGGACGGGCGGACGCTCGTCGGTGTCACGCTGCACGGTGCAAGCAAGGCTGATTTCACGGACATGGCGTCCCTCTTTGATTACGGATTCAACAATTTCTCGAAGCAGACGCTCGATGACGGCACAACGGTTAATCTGCCGGACGGCATCGATGTGTCGAGCCTCACGAGAAATGAAAATGATCTCGATGACGGCACAGCTGTTGTGACCTACACCTATGGTGATCTTCCGATCGGCGGAAGCGATCTCAACGTACAGGTGCTTGCAACAGGCGGATCGACAGACGGAGATGCGCAGACGGCCTCCTCCAGTACGGATTCAGCTGCGGCAAGTACGGCGGCGGGCACAGAGTCTTCAGCGTCATCCACTGGCTCGGCGCTGTCCTCCCTTAATTCCTCAGGGAAGAGCCTGAATGCACTCCCGATTATTCTTGTGCTTCTTATTATTCTCAATGTGGGACTTTTTGCACTCACATTCATGAGCAGCAGACAGCATTTGCGCAGAGAAAAAAGGCAGAGAAGAAAGGCGGAAAAAGCCGAAAGGGCCGGGAGAGAAAATATGAGACGGCCGGCGGCGGAAAGTAGGCGGCAGGAAACCAGACGCCCGCAGAGTGCGCAGACGATGGCGAATCAGGATACGCAGCCGTATTTGTGGCAGAGCAACTGGAGAGAGCAGCTCGATCATCAGAAGCAGAATGCGCAGAATCGCGGAGACAGCAGCCGGCAGAATAGCAGGCAGGGCAATTCGCGAAAGTAAGCGCTGATAAAACGGCGTATTCAAGCCCCGGCCCTTATTGCCGGCAGGGCGGTTTCGCCGCTTGTTCCATCGGAAAATAAAAGCTTCAGGAGAGATTACTCTTCTGAAGCTTTTTATTTTCCCGAGGGGCGCTGAACGGGTACAAAAAAGCACTGCTTCTGCAGTGCTGGCGACAGCTAAGATTCGATTCGGCTATTCTCTCTCTATGATAATAAAACACCGTGCGCCTCACTCCGAACGCAAGCCAACAGACGTTACTTCGCCAGCTGAGTCCTCGGATCGGCATCACCCCTGCTGTAGCGGATTGCAGGTTACAGGGCCCCGCTAATGCCCCGGCTGCACGGATTCCTGTAGTATAATCGAAAATCCGGCGGTTGTCAATTATGGCTTCACAATAAAGACAGTTCCTGACTGACATGGAATTCAAGCTGCACGCAGCTACAAATATCTGACCGGGATCGGATGAATGGACGATATGAAATCGATCTTACGAGTCATAATTGTCAAAACCACCATGGCGGTGTATAATTTATTTTAACTTATTGGTGAAAAGTAACAGGAGGAGACATTATGTTGAGAATCGGATTACTGACAAGCGGGGGCGACTGCCAGGCACTGAACGCAACGATGCGCGGAGTTGTCAAGGGACTGAGCAACAATGTCAAAGACCTCGAGGTTTATGGCTTTGAGGATGGATACAAGGGCCTTATTTACGGCAATTACCGTCTGCTGACTGCTGCTGATTTCTCGGGCATCCTGACACGCGGAGGCACGATCATCGGCTCGTCCCGTCAGCCGTTCAAGCTTATGCGTGTACCGGACGCAAATGGACTCGACAAAGTTGAGGCTATGAAGCAGAACTACCACAAGCTTCGCCTCGACTGCCTCGTCATTCTCGGCGGCAACGGCACGCAGAAGACGGCAAACCTGCTCAGCGAAGAAGGACTGAATATCATCCATCTTCCGAAGACAATCGACAATGATATTTACGGCACGGATCTTACGTTCGGCTTTCAGTCGGCAGTTGACATCGCGACGACGGCCATCGATCAGATCCACACAACGGCATCCTCCCACGGCCGCGTCTTCATTGTCGAGGTCATGGGCCACAAGGTCGGCTGGCTGACACTGAACGCGGGCATTGCGTCTGGCGCGGACATCATTCTTCTCCCGGAGATTCCGTTCGATACAAGGAAGGTCTGCGACGCAATCGAGAAGCGCCATAGCAGCGGCAAGCGCTTTACGATTCTTGCTGTCGCGGAGGGCGCGATTCCGAAGGAAATCGCAAAGCTTGAGAAGAAGGAAGCCAAGAAGGCGATGGAGAAGGTAAGGAGCAAGTATCCGTCTATCTCCTACAAGCTGGCTGCTGATATTACGGAACTGACCGGCTATGAGACGAGAGTCACGGTTCCGGGCCATGTACAGCGCGGCGGTTCACCGGATCCGTTTGATCGTGTCCTGTCAACGAAGATTGGCGTCTATGCGTCGCAGTGCATCCTGAAGCAGGAGTACGGCATCATGGTCGCGTCAGTCAACAACGCGATCAAGAAGGTCAGACTTGCAGATTGCGCAGGCAGACTGAAGATGGTTGATCCGAATGATCAGACTGTACAGCTTGCGAAATTCATGGGTATCAGCTTCGGCGACTGATCGCATTTGAAACGGCAATGCACGGACTGCGTCTGACCGGGGCACCAGCTCTGGAAGCTGATCGCGTCTGCCGATTGTGGGCCGTCTCATCCGGAACGTCCGGTGAGGCGGCCCTTTTCATTTGCCGGGATTTGCATTATAGTTACCATATATTTTACTTCTGGAGCCAGATTTATGTCATATGTAGCGCTGTATAGAAAATTCCGCCCGCGCACCTTTGATGAGGTGAAGGGACAGGACCATATCGTGACAACACTGAAGAACCAGGTGAAGACCGGGCGGCTTCAACACGCCTATCTGTTCACGGGCACCCGCGGAACGGGCAAGACGTCCGTCGCTAAAATACTCGCGCGGGCCGTCAACTGTGAACATCCCGTCGACGGGAGTCCGTGCGGCTCGTGCGAGACATGCCGGAATATCTCCTCCGGGACGTCAATGAACGTGATCGAGATTGATGCCGCATCCAACAACGGCGTCGAGAATATCCGGGAGATCATCGATGAGGTTCAGTACCGGCCGACAGAGGGGAAATACAAGGTTTATATCATCGACGAGGTTCACATGCTCTCGACGGGCGCCTTTAACGCCCTGCTGAAGACACTCGAGGAGCCGCCGTCCTATGTCATTTTTATTCTTGCGACGACGGAGGTCGGCAAGGTGCCGATCACGATTCTGAGCCGCTGCCAGCGGTACGATTTTCATCGGATTGACACGGCGACGATCACCGCGCGCATGCGTGAGCTGATGGACAAAGAGGGGGTGGAGGCTGAGGACAAGGCGCTCCGCTTTATTGCGCGCGCGGCCGATGGCTCGATGCGCGATGCCCTGTCACTGCTTGACCGCTGCATCGCATTCTACATGGATCAGGAGCTTACCTACGAGAAGGTTCTGAAGGCTCTGGGCGAGGCGGACACAACTATTTTCTCAACTGAAATCCGCTATATCCAGGACGGAAATGCGGGGGCCGCAGTCCGCATTTTCGAGAAGCAGGTTCAGCGGGGCGTTGAGATCGGACAATTTGTGACCGATTTCATCTGGTATCTCCGAAATCTTCTGCTTGTCGCGACCTCTTCTTCCGCAGATGCCGAGGAGATGGTCGATGTCTCGGCCGAGCAGATGGCCGATCTGAATGAGATGACAAATGAAGTGACTCCCGACTTGATTATGCGCTATATCCGCATTTTAAGCGAGCTTCAGAGCAGCATGCGTTACGCGACGAACCGCCGCGTGCTCGCGGAGACCGCGCTTATCCGCATGGCGAAGCCGCAGACGGAAACCGGGGACGACTCTGTCCTCGACCGGCTGCGCCAGCTGGAGGCGAAGGTTGCGGATCTTCTGTCCGGCGACTTTGTCCCGGCGGGCGGAGAGGGGCAGAAGGGAGATCAACGGGGCTTGCCAGTGACTGATCTGCCGGAGAAAACTGAAGATGACGGAGGGCCGCTCCCTGACGCAGCTCCGGAGGATCTGAAGGAGGTCTGCGCAAACTGGAACAAACTTGTGCGCGGACTTAAGGAGGGGCTTTTCCGGGAACAGCTTGAAGATCACGCGTCCGTACAGTATAATGCGGATACACTGGAAAATAAGCTGTATATCGAGCTTGATTCGGGTCCGGCGGCCAATGTTGTTCTCAGGCACCGGAAGGACAACCGGAGCGGCAACCTGAAAACAGTAGATCTTGACAGCTGCCTCGAAAAAATCGGCATGCCTGTCATCGAAGAGGAGGATTAATCGTGGCAAAGCGCAGCAATCCGTACGGCGGAATGGGAAACATGAACAACCTGATGAAGCAGGCGCAGAGAATGCAGAGGCAGATGGAGGAGCAGCAGAAGGCTCTCGAGGAGAAAGTCTTCGAGTCGTCTGTCGGCGGCGGCATGGTCACTCTGAAAATGAACGGCAAGCGCGAGATTGTCGAGCTGAAGATCGATCCGGAGGCGCTTGATCCGGAGGACGCAGAAGATCTTGAGGACATGATCAAGGCGGCATTCTCTAATGCGCTCGGTCAGATCGACGCGGAGCAGGCAGCTTCTGTCAGCAGCCTGACAGGCGGCATGGGCGGCAGCCTCGGCGGCCTGTTCTGATACAGACCCGATGAGAGAGCGGGGTATTCAGGATCAGAAGAATGGCTCCGATGAGAGCCCGGACGGAAATGTGGAGAGACCCGGCGGACAGGCTGAATCTGGCAGCACATTCGTCCCCGATGCCTGCCCGCGACTTTTATGTGAGGTGAAATGAATTGAATTATTACAGCGGACGAATGGGTGAGCTTATTGAGCAGCTCGCTACCCTGCCCGGGATTGGAACGAAGACGGCGCAGCGGCTTGCATTTTATATTGTGAGCATGCCGGTCGATAAGGTGGAGAAACTGTCAAAGACACTGGTCGAGACCCGGAAAAATGTGCGCTACTGCTCGGAATGCCAGACACTGACCGATTCCGGGAAATGTCCGATCTGCAGCAATCCGAAGAGAGACCACTCTACGATCATGGTCGTCGAGACCACGCGCGATCTTGCAGCCTACGAGAGAACCGGAAAATATAACGGTGTCTACCATGTTCTGCACGGCGCGATTTCACCGATGCTGGGTGTGGGGCCTGATGATATCCGGCTGAAGGAGCTGATGAGACGGCTCCAGGGTGACGTGAAGGAAGTGATCATCGCGACGAATTCGACGCTCGAGGGTGAGACAACCGCGATGTACATCAGCAAACTGATCAAACCAACGGGCATTAAGACCACCCGAATTGCCAACGGCGTACCGGTCGGAGGCGATCTTGAAAACATTGACGAGGTGACGCTGCTCCGCGCTCTTGAGGGAAGGACGGAGCTGTGAGTCCTGCACATGGAGTGCGTGACCGGGCGAGCGTCTGTGTTCTGCAAAGAAGAGATGCAGGATCTGCGCCTGTGAGCGTGCGGACAATGGCTTTACTTCTGTAAAGAGAGAAACCGGATCGAAAGCTCCGGCAGAGATGGAATCGGGGCTTTCAGCGCAGGAATAACAGAAGAGACGGAGGAACAGATGCTGAATAAGCTCCGGAAGAAAATGAATGACCGCAGATGGAGAATACTTGCGGCAGTACTTGTCACAGCGCTTGTCGCACTGCTTGTGCGGGGTCTGCTGGGTCTGAGGCGGTATTCTTCATACAAGGTTGTGAAGGCCGGACAGACCGCTGACAGCGTCTCTTCATACATGAATATTGACAGCTGTGTGCTCCGCTACTCTGCGGATGGAGCGGCGCTTGTGAAGGCGGATCTGGGCACCGTGTGGGATGAATCTTATACCATGACCAATGCTGCTGCGGATTCCTGCGGCAGCGAGATTCTTGTCTATGACAGAAATGGGACGAGCGTAAAGATATTCAACGAAAAGAAGAAGGTTTCTTCATTTTCCACGGAGCTCCCGATTATATCAGCGAGAATTTCGGGAAAGGATACGGTGGCGGCCTTGCTCGACGACGGCGACAGCACAGAGTTCTGCTACTACAGCAGCGACGGAAAGGTTATTGCCTCCGGAACCTCCTCAATAGGGGACACTGGCAGCCCGGTGGCCCTTGATGTCTCGGAGGACGGTATGGAAGCCTGTATATCCTATGTGACAGTTGCCTCGGGATCTGTGGGAACTACGCTTCGCTTCTATGATTTTTCATCGTCGAAGAAAAAGGCGGATAAATGCCTTGCTCTGTCCAAAACATATGATGGCATGCTGATACCGGCGGTCCAGTACATGAAAGGATCAGAGCTGGCGGCGATTCGTGATGACGGATTCTTCATTTTCAGCGGTGCGTCGAAGCCGTCTGTTAGAAAATCGGTTGATTTTGATGACGATATCGCCAGCTTTTTCTGCAGCGACAAGCTTCTTGGCTTTACATTTGCCGGCTCTGGAGAGAAGTACGCCTACCGTATGAAGATTTATACGGCAGGAGGCAGACTGAAATCCAGCTCTTATATAGATCAGAGCTACACGGGGGTACACATGAGCGGCAACCGGGTCGTCTTCAGCTCCGCGTCTGGCTTCAGCGTCTATACAACGGGCGGACACTTGAAATATTCCGGAAATGTAGAGGACGGCAATGTGAGCGATGCCCTGAAGATTGGGTCCGACCGGTATCTTCTGGTCACGGATCAGACCGTGGAAGTTGTCCGGCTTAAATAATTGCAAAAAAATGAAAAAGCTGTTGACAGGCAGGCCTGGGAAATGCTATAGTAATTGAGCTGTTCCGAGAGGGATAACAAAATAAATAAAAAAGTTGTTGACAAAACAGAGACAATCTGATAGAATGAATAAGCTGTCTCATGGAAGACAACAACACAGTTCTTTGAAAACTGAACAGTGAAACACATACAAAACCCGAACGTTCTATAACTGCAAAGGAACATATAATGATCCTTTGTGGCGGAGAATTTTTAAATGAGAACCAAATCTCAACAGTAAGTATGGAAACGAGAGAACAAGCGAAAGCTGACGCTCATCGGATTCAAGATCAACAATCTTAACGAGAGTTCGATCCTGGCTCAGGATGAACGCTGGCGGCGTGCCTAACACATGCAAGTCGAGCGATGAACGGATGGACAAGG
>ONSX01000048.1 GCA_900320615.1 uncultured Eubacteriales bacterium | reverse complement strand
CAGGCGATGGCGGACGGCGCGCTCCGCGTGCTCCGCGGCGAGGAAGAGGCAAAGGTATACACCGGAAAGCCCGTGTGGAACCCCGCAGAGCTCGGATTCTGACAAAGAACATGGCCGCTTCGCTCGTCATCCATCGGGCAGAACGGCCCTGACAGAAACTTTTGCACAAGAGAAAGGAGATACCTATGATCAGACGATTCCGCTTCGGAAATCCCATTGAAACCGATTCGATTCCGGAAAAACCTCCGGTCGCCAAAGAGGCGCTTCCGTATTTTGACGTCTCGGAGGGCGGCACCGCGCTCCGCCTTGCGCTCGGAAAATCACGCGTGTACGGCCTCGGCGAACAGGTCCGCGGCATCAACAAGCGGGGCTGGACGTACACGAGCAATAATTCGGACCAGCCGCACCACACGGAGACGCAGCACTCGCTCTACGCGTCCCACAACTTCCTTCTCACAGACGGGCTTGACCCGGACGGCAGCCGCCTTCCGGTCCGCTTCGGCGTCTACTTCGACTATCCGGGCGCTGTCACTTATGACATCGGATACACCGACACGGATCAGATGCAGATTTCATTTCCCGATGCGAACTACGACGCGTACATCATCGACGGAGAGAGCGATCTCGATATCGTCTCGCAGTTCCGTGCGCTCATCGGACAAAGCTACATTCCTCCGAAGTGGGCATTCGGCTTTGGCCAGTGCCGCTGGAGCTACATGAGCGAGGACGAAGTCCGGAGCGTCGCCGACGGCTATCAGAAGAACGACATGCCGCTCGACATGATCTATCTCGACATCGACTACATGAAAGACTATAAGGACTTCACTGTAAACGGTGAGACCTTCCCCGATTTCGCCTCCTTCGTTCAGGAAATGAAGAACCGCCACATCCACATCGTCCCGATCATCGACGCCGGCGTCAAGATCGAGAAGGGCTACAGGACTTACGAGGAGGGCGTCGCGGACAATTATTTCTGCAAGGATGAGGACGGGAAGAACTTCGTCGCGGCTGTCTGGCCGGGGAAAGTTCATTTTCCGGACTTCCTGAACAGCAGCGCGCGCAGATGGTTCGGCGACTCCTACCGTTTTCTTCTGGATCAGGGCATCGAGGGCTTCTGGAATGACATGAACGAGC
This sequence comes from uncultured Eubacteriales bacterium, assembly GCA_900320615.1. Classification (GTDB taxonomy): domain Bacteria; phylum Bacillota; class Clostridia; order Lachnospirales; family Lachnospiraceae; genus Chordicoccus. Next base: position 23,671 of record ONSX01000048.1, on the reverse strand, counting down.
CCGCGATCTTCTACTCCGAGAAAAACCTGAAGCGTTTCTTTGAAAAAATGGAGGACTACAAGGGACAGAACCTCGACATCCAGTCATTTTTTGAAATGACCGGCCTCGCGGCAGGCCTCTCAAACAATGCGGAAGACTACCGCTCGTTCTATCACGACATGGACGGGACGCGCGTCCGCCACGACAAGGTTCACAACCTTTTCGGATACAACATGACGCGCGCCGCGGGCGAAGCCTTCGAGCGGAATGTTCCGGATAAGCGCATTCTCATGTTCTCGCGCTCGAGCTTCATCGGTGCGCACCGCTACGGCGGCGTCTGGATGGGCGACAACACGTCCTGGTGGTCGCACATGCGTCTTGAGCTCGCCATGCTCGCAAACCTCAACATGACAGGCTTCCTCTACACCGGTGCGGACATCGGCGGCTTCGGCGGTGATACGACACCGGATCTCGTGCTTCGCTGGCTTGCGCTCGGCATCTTCACGCCGCTCATGCGCAATCACTCGGCGATGGGCACGCGATGCCAGGAGGCATACCGCTTCGGGCACCTGGACGACTACAGGCACATTCTCCAGCTCCGCTACGCGCTGGTGCCGTACATCTACAGTGAGTATATGAAGGCAGCCACGGAAAATGCAATGTACGCAAAGCCGCTCGCCTTCGTATACCCCGGCGACGCGCGGGCAGCTGAGATCGAAGACGAGCTTGTCATCGGAAATGAGATTCTCATCGCGCCCGTCATGGAGCAGAATAAGACGGGCCGCTTCGTCTATCTCCCGGAGGACATGCGCCTCTTCCGCTTCCGCAGCGCTGGCGACTTCGACACAGAGGACCTCGCAAAGGGCAGTCACTATGTCGGATGCGCATTGAATGAGGTTCTCATTTTCGTGAGAAAAGGACACATGATCCCGCTCGCAAAACCGGCAGCCTCCGTCGATCAGATCGACTGGAATGATCTCACGTGGATCGGATATCCGGATGGAAGAGAAACAGTCTACGAGCTCTACAACGACGACGGCGAGACAAAAGATTATGATCCGGCAAGTCACATCACACGCATCGTAAAAAAGGCCTGACTCGTGACAGTTCTTCGGACAGAATATAAGTGCGCGCGCAGCGGCATCTTCTGATAGATCGTCCGTGTCTTCCTGGCACGGACGGGAAATGAGGCAGCTATGATTCAGGATATCGGGCCGAAGAGGCTCATCAATCACTACGACCCGGAGAGACGGCCCGCGCCGGACGACCGGATTTTCTGGTTCAGCCACGGCAGCGTCATGGCGCAGGCTGACGAGGAGAAGCGGATCGACTACCCGCACTATCGCGACGTCGACCCGGACGGCAGATACATTTATCTCTTCTCGATCGATGACACAGGCTATTTTCTCGCTCCGGACGGCATCCGCTTCCGGAGCTCATCGCCCACCCGCGATCTCGCCGAGGATCTCTCCGATCCGGGCGACGGACAGGGCTTCATCCTCGCGGACGTGCGGCGTCTGCGCCGCGAGGGTTTCGGACCCCAGAGCGAGATTTTCGCGGCCTACACCGCGCTTCAGCTCGCGAACTGGTACCGCGACAACCGCTTCTGCGGGACATGCGGTCACAAGACAAGACTCGGGAAAACAGAGCGATCTCTCATCTGCCCGTCGTGCGGGCGCACGATCTACCCGCGCGTCGTCCCGGCTGTCATTGTCGGCGTGCGCGACGGAAACAGGCTTCTCGAAACCAAATATGTCAGGAGTCGCGGCGTCCCGTTCTATGCGCTCGTCGCCGGCTTCACGGAGATCGGGGAGACGCTCGAGCAGACCGTCGAGCGCGAGGTCATGGAAGAGGTCGGCCTCCGTGTAAAAAATATCACTTACTATAAGTCACAGCCCTGGGGTATTGTGGACGATATTCTGGCCGGTTTCTACTGCGACGTCGACGGAGGCTCAGCCATCACCCTCGACCGGAGCGAGCTCCGCGAGGCCGTCTGGATGGAAAGAGACGAGGTTGTAACACAGCCCGACAACTTCTCCCTGACAAATGAAATGATGGAAGTATTCAAGGCGGGGAAGGACCCGCAGTAAGGCAGAAAAAACAGGAGGTCCCAGAGAACCGCTGGTTCTCCGGGACCTCCCTTCGTATCACTCCTCCCGGAACATCTCGGACCCGAAGGCCGGCAGATGGATATCCACTCCGTATCCGGCCGCGGCCCACAGGTTCGCGTGCTCTTCCTTCGTCGTCCCGTTCCAGCGCTGCCAGTCTGAGTGAAGGAGCGGAACCAGGTTTCTGTCCTTCTCCGGCGTGTAGTGATAAACCTGCGGCTTATCTGAGAAGTTGAAGAACGTGACTGTCGCACCCTCCTCCGACATTCTCTCCATCCCGTAGACATTGTGCTTCTGGTCATTCATGCACAACCAGCGGAAACCCTTCGGATCATAGTCCTTCTCATAGAGAGACGGCTCCTCCTTCGCGATCTTCATCAGCTCCGCATAATATTTGCTGAACGCATCGTGCATCGGGTAGCCGAGCAGGAAATAGTCGGGCTCCTTTGTCTCATCCCACTCGCGGAACATGGCGATTTCATTTCCCATGAAATTCAGCGTCTTGCCCGGATGGACGACCATGTACATGTACAGGCTGCGGAGCTGCGCGAACTTCTCCTCGTAGCTGCCGAAGATCTTGTCGACAATGGTCTTCTTCCCGTGGACGACCTCATCGTGCGAGAACGGCAGCATGTGCCGCTCGTTATAGAAGTACATCATGGAGAAGGTCAGCTTCTCCGGGCACTGCACGCGCTCGTCAGACTTTTTCTTCATATAGTCCAGCGTGTCGTTCATCCAGCCGAGATCCCACTTATAATCGAAATCGAGGCCTCCCTCTGAGGCCGGATGCGTGCAGCCCTGAAATGCCGTCGAGTCCTCGGCGATCAGCATGGCTGACGGGTGACGCTTGTGCAGACCTGCGTTCATATTCCGGACAAAGTCCACCGCGTTTCCGTTCACACCGCGGGCCTCATTTCCCATCCAGTAAATGATCCGGCTGATCGCGTCCATGCGAAGGCCGTCGAAGTGGTACTCTGTCAGCCAGTAGTTCGCCGCCGACTGCATGAAGCAGCAGACCTCACGTCTCGAGAAAATGAAATTACAGGTGCCCCACTCGCTCTCGGAGACATCACTGTTCGGGTACTCGTAGAGCGGCGTCCCGTCGTACAGCCGCAGGCCGTAGTAATCGAGCGCGAAATGGGCCGGAACGAAGTCGAGAATCACGCCGATGCCCGCCTGGTGCAGACGATCGACCAGCATTTTCAGCTGCTTTGCGGTCCCGTACCTGGATGTCGGTGCAAAATAGCCGGTTCCCTGATACCCCCAGCTCCCGTCGAACGGATACTCGGCAAGCGGCATCATCTCCACGTGCGTATAATTGTATTTCTTTACATAGTCGATCAGAGGGTCCGCGAGCTGCTCATAGGTGTACCAGCCATTCGGATCCGCCGGATTCGTCTTAAAAGAACCGAGATGACACTCGTAGATATTGAGCGGCTTGTCATAACAGCGCGTGCGCTCATCCATCCACTTCTCGTCGTGGAAGGTATAGTCATCCATTCTCCGCACAATCGACGCAAACTGGGGACGAAGCTCCATGCCGAATCCGTACGGATCGCAGTGCTCGACTCTCCCGTTCTGCCCGTAAATGACGAATTTGTACATCTGGCCTTCTCTGGCGCCTTTGACAAAAAGCTCATAGAAGCCCGCGCGCTCCGGCTGCTTCATTTCCCATTCCTTCCAGCCGTTGAACTCTCCGATGATAGCAACCTTGTTTGCTCCCGGCGCGAATGTGCGGAACACAACACCGTCTTCCCTGATGTGCGCTCCGAAGTACTGATACGCATTAAACACCGTGCCCATATAGAAGTCCTGTGTATTCATTACTCCGTTCATTGTCTCCTCCTTGACGTCCGGATACGCTTTTCTTCAGGCAAATGAAGAGAGCGCCTCATACGCGGCGCTCTTTCGCCTCCTGCCGGTTCTCTTCCCGAACTTCCTGTAACCGTTATCATAACAAAAGGGAGTCCCGATTGGGACTCCCCTGATGATATTTTTTAAATTTTCGTCCGAATGACGGATTTTCCATTCTTCTTTGGTTAAAATATACAATAAGCTTCTGACGCCATGCCCGTGCTTTCCGCACTTTGACGGAACAAGCGATCAGTTCCATAATTTAATCATTTCATTTCGAGGAAGAGCTGTCCGAAGAATCCGAGAACGTGACATTCGTACTGTACGCCTTGTAGGAGCTTCCGTCAGCGCGCTTGTAGTTCAGCTTGTACTCCTTGCCTGTCTCCGCCTCGGCGAGCAGCTGCTTCAGATCCCCGACTGAATCAACCGTGCTGCCGTTAAATGCCGTGATCACATCGCCCTTTTCAAGGCCCGCCTCATCAGCGGCGCTTCCACTCGTCACAGACACGACGAGCACGCCCTCCGGATAACCCTGAGAAGACTGATCCGAGGAGACCGTCTGTGCCTTGATGCCGAGTGTCGGTCCGGATGCGCTCTGATCTGAGGCACTGCTGTCCGTACCGTCCTCATTGCCCGAACCATTGCCGCTGCCTTCCTCATTGCCGCTGCCGAAATCAGGCATATTCGGCATCATTCCAAATTCCGATGAATACTCCTGGCTCTGACTGCCGTCCGCGCCCTTTCCCCCGACGGAAATGAGACCCGTGTGCTGCGCGGCCGCGAACACACCGGTGAAGACAACAGATGCAATCAGCGCAGCCGCCGCTGTCTTTCCGATAAAGACGCCGATCTTCTTCGCGCATGTATGATCCTTCTTCGGCTTCGGGCCGTTCGGACCGCCATTCATGCCATAGCTCTGTCCGAAATCATACGGCCCCTGCGGGTTCGGGCCGCCTGCATGAAACTGATAATTTCCATAGTGCCTGTCCTGCTGCCGGCCGCTCCACGCATTCCCGCTATTGCCCGCATTATTCTGCGGGCCGCCGTTCGGATAGCCGCTATCCGGGCCATTCTGTCCGCCCGCCGCATGATACGCCATCCCGGAGTTCTGCGCAGCATTGCTCTGTGCACTGTTGTTCGGGCAGCCACTGCTGTTCTGGCTGTCCACCGCATGATACTGCGCAGCATTCTGCGCGTTGTCTGTCTGCTCTGTATCTGTAAATCCGCTGCCCGCTGAATTGTTCGTCTGATTTACTTCATTCATGTCACTCATAAGAGATGACCTCCTTCTTTGTTATGATTGTATCATACAAACAATTTTCGAAGGAGATTTGTTTTAATTGTGTTGGTTTTGTGAAGACAAAGGCGGGGGACTCCTCAGATCTCGTAGTCCATGCAGACTCTGAGCTTCGTATTCGGGCGAACCTTGCCGTTTGCGACGGCCAGATGATCCGGATGAACCGCATAGCCCTTCAGCGATTCCTCGTCCTTCAGCGTACAGTCGAGCATGACGTCCGCGTTGGAAGAAGCAAGTCCATTGATATTGACATGGACCTCAAGAAGTCCCGGCACCTTGCCGACAAGACCCTCGAGTCCTTCCTTGATTTCCTTCTTCACCTGCGTCTTCTGCGCGTCTGTGAGCTCATCCTTCAGCTGCCATAAAATGATATGCTTGACCATAGTCCATCCTTCCTGCTCGCGGCTCTCCGCCAGCTCTGTTCTGATCGATCCCGGTAGATCTGACCGTATCAACGTTCTTACCCCGATTGCCAGGAATCCCGCGCGTCCCTCCTGTTTTACGGTCGGGACTGCTCATCAGTATACCTTCTCGATCTCTTCATCTTCCGGAATTCCGTACATGCGCCGGAACTCCTCAAGGTCCTCCGGCGTGCTGATCTTCATCACCTCAGAAAATGAGCCGCCCGTCTTTTCCATGAACCCGGCCACCTGTTCCCCGTTGCAGATACTTGCGCGGATCACAGGCTTCTCGCGGTCCCGGTCATACGAGAGATGTTTCTCTTTTCTTCTGCCGAATCCGAACATACACGCCTCCTGGACAGCCGCCGCATCTCAGCGGCAGCCCTTTCTATATTATTTTATCACACAGAAACTCGACGCGCCTGCCCATTTAGCATTTCCGGCAGAATTTCGGCCGTCACGCCCCGCGATCCGGACTCGCCGCAGCACTTCCGGACCGCAGAGATCATGATGTTCCGCTCATACCACCGAGATCACATCGGCCGGCTCCACGATGCCGAGCGCGCCGAGCACATCCGTCACTGCCGTGACCGGCGTGATCGTGAGCGCCTCACGCACTTCCTCCGCAACATCCTTCAGATCATCCATATTGTCCCTCGGAATAAAGACGTGCTTCACGCCCGCTCTCTGGGCCGCCATCAGCTTCTCCGGAAGTCCGCCGATCGGCGTCACGGCACCGCGGAGCGAGACCTCGCCGGTCATCGCGACCGTTGGATCGACCGCGTGTCCACTGACAAGTGACGCAATCGCCGTCGTCAGTGTGATACCGGCGGACGGACCGTCCTTCGGGACAGCTCCCTCCGGCACATGGATGTGCAGATCGTGCTTCTCGAAGAGCTCCGCGCGGTCCGGGAACATCGCCTTCACGATACTGACCGCAATCTGCGCAGATTCCTTCATGACATCGCCGAGCTTGCCTGTCAGAATCAGCTGGCCTGTGCCCGGCGTCAGCAGAGTCTCGATATAGAGAATCTCGCCTCCGACCTGCGTCCAGGCAAGCCCCGTGACAACGCCCGGCTTCGTGTCGCGAAGCACCGTGTCGTGATGGACCGGTCTCATGTCCAGCTCGTCCCGCAGCATATCCGGTGTGATCACATACGCACCGCTTGCCTTTCCGCCTCCGTCATCCGCCTGTACAGCCCGACTGTCCGTGCCACCCTTCGCGTCATGGCTCTTCTCCGTGACAGCTTCGTCTCCAGCAAGTTCTTCATTTTCTGAAAACGGCGCGGACGCGACCTTCACAGCCGCCGCACGGCACAGCGTGTCGATGCGCTTTCTCAAGCCTCTCACGCCTGCCTCCATCGTGTAATCAGAAATGAGAGCCTTCAGCGTGTCGTCGCCGATCACAAGGCTTCCCTCCGGAAGTCCTGTCGCCGCCATTGCCTTCGGAATGAGATGCTCCTTTGCGATCATGAGCTTTTCAGCCGGCGTGTAGCCCGTAAACGGAATGACCTCCATCCGGTTGAGCAGCGGCTCCGGAATCGTGTCTGTCGTGTTCGCCGTGCAGATGAACATGACGTCCGAGAGATCATAGGGAACGTTCATATAGTGATCGGTAAATGTGCCGTTCTGTTCGGGATCCAGCACCTCAAGCAGCGCCGCCGACGGATCGCCATTGTAGGACGCACCGACCTTGTCGACCTCATCGAGTACCATGACCGGGTTCGTCATGCCGGCCTTTGCAATGCCATCCATAATTCTGCCGGGCATTGCACCGATATACGTCCGTCTGTGACCGCGGATATCAGCCTCGTCGCGGACGCCGCCGAGACTCACGCGGACATATTGGCGTCCGAGAGCCCTCGCGATACTGCGACCGATGCTCGTCTTACCTGTGCCGGGGGCGCCGACGAAGAGAAGAATCGAGCCCTTCTGCTCCTTCTTCAGGTTCATGACCGCGATCTGCTGGATAATTCTCTGCTTGACCTTCTGCAGGCCGGAGTGATCTTCATCGAGAATCCGCTGCGCCTCTGCAAGATCGATATGCCTGGCCTGCTCCTTCTTCCACGGCAGCCCCGTCACAAAATCAAGATAGTCGTAGAGCATACCGGTCTCCGCGGACTGCTGACCCTCCTGCTTCAGTCTCGAGAGCACCTTGCCGGCCTCGCGCGCCGCAGCCTCGTTCATGCCGGCTTCCCTGATCTTCTTCTCGAATTTCCGCACATCGGAGACGTTCTCCGGGTGCATATCATCGAGTTCTTTCTGCAGATATGCCATCTGCTTCTTGATCGCGGATTCGCGGTACGCGTCCTGATATTCCTTCTGAGAGGACGCGTTGGCCTCGCCGGTCACTTTTGCGACTTCCAGGAATTCATAGAGGATCTGCTCGAGCATTTCCGTCCGCTTTCTGGAAGAATCCTCCGCAAGTACCGCGTAGCGCTGTTCATTTGACAAATGAAGCCACGGCGAGAGCACCGCCGCGAGTGAGCCGATCGTATCGAGATTGCCGACAAACTGCTTCATCCACTCGCCCCAGGTGTAGTTCTCCGAGGCTTCTACAACGGCCTTCCGGAGCGCAACCAGCTTCTGGTAGCTCTCAGTCTCGTCGAGATCCTGAATGTCCGGGCGTCTCGAGATCGTGAGATCAATCGAGTGGCTCGGATTGACATACACCATGTCGATATTGACGCGGTTCATCGTCTTGACCGCGACATAGCCCTCGCGGCCGATCTCGCTCACAACGCCGGAGACGCCGATCGGATAGAAGCTCTCATCTGTGTGCTCGGCGCGTGTCTCCTGCTTCTTTGAGACAAGCAGCACAACCTTCTCGTCCGGTGACGGCTCTCTGCCGGACATATTCTGAAAATCCTCTGTTCTGAAATAAATATCGGAGTAGGGGGTGATCAATTTGTTATATACAGGTACAACTAACATACGTTTTTCCTCCTTTGCCCACTGGCCGACGCTCTCTTTTATTAGCAGTCTGATTTATCGAGTGCCAGCATCGTGGTAAAAAATGAAGCCCCTACGGGCCATTTTTTATGATGCGTGCCGGAGCATCTATCGACATTCCCTTTTCCGGCACGCATTTCATACTTTACAAACACCCTGCATTTGTCTAAGATATAGAATATCTTGTTAGACATCTGTCAAGGTTATATAGAGAATAGCACTATCATTGACAGGTGTCAATGTTTTTTTTGAAGGAGATTTGATGCACATGTACAGTGGAAATAATAAGACGGCCCTTGCGTCACAGAGGCAGATCGCAGCCGCATTCACAGCCCTGCTCAGAGAGAAGCCCTACAGCCAGATTTCTGTGAGCGCGATCTGCAAGGAGGCCGGCGTCTCCCGCCAGACTTTCTACACCCTCTTTGCCGCAAAGGAAAATATTGTGCTCTATGTCCTGCACAAGCGCCACACGTTCCACCCGGGGAGAACGTCCGCGCAGGTGGAGACCGAGGAAGAGGCAGCACCCGGCACAGGCAGCGGCCTCTCCTGCCCATCCTGCGATGCGAATTCCGACACAGGCGCCTCCGATTCGGCATCCGGCGCAGGAAGCACCTCCTGCCACCCGCTCTCCCTTGAAGAACTGAGCCGCGAGTACGCGTATTACATCAAGGACCGCACAGAATTTCTATCGCTTCTGGACCGGAACAACCTGCTCTACCTCATGCATGAAAGTCTCTACGGCTGCTTCTTCGACTGCTCCTGCTTCTGTCCCAGAATTCAGGGAACCGACCGATGCTTCGCGGCGGAATTCGTCGCGGGCAGCCTATCCGGTATCGCGAAGACATATGTGAGACAGGGCAGCACCATGTCGGTGGATAGCCTGGAGTCCATGATCTACTCCCTGTTCAGCGGAGATTTCTTCCGGGTCTGACATTTTACGGACCTTCCAAAAAACGCATAGGTTACTTTAAAAAATTGTAACCAATTTGTAACGACCTCTCTTTACAATAAGAAAATGGCAGAGGTGCAGGGGACATCTCTGCCGGTCTTATTCACTGAAGGGGCTGCAATGGAAACACTTGAAAATTATGTTAACTGGCGCGGCGACATTCCATTTTCAGTCGCCGGCTTTACTGACGCTGACGCAGTCGCGTGCAGCGTCCTTGCTTATCTGAAGCTGGGCATGGTCTGGGACGATGTCCGCGGAAAGACGCTCCGGGAAGCCTATCAGATGCTTCACCGCGAGCATCAGGAGCGCGACGGCGTTCCCGACGAAAAGTCCATTCTCCATGAACTGACAAATGAAGATCCAGACGGTGCCATCCGTCACATGATGGACCACGCCGCCGATAAGACAACTCATAAAAAAGCGGAAAATGAGGAGAACTCTTCACCTCAGGGCGAAGAACCGGGAGGCAGCGATAATTTCCCGGAAAAGCCGTCATCCGGTCTGGAAATCCATATGACGGACATGTCCGCGCTCGGCGACGTCGACCATCCCATCTACGACAGCGTCGCGGACGCGGAAAGAGAAGATACTGCACAGACGGTCAGCATGTCCGAGCGCATCAGCGCCTGGCGAAAGAAGCACGCAGAGAAGCAGAAGGAGCGCATGAAGGCCCGCGATGTCATCTCGGAGAGCCTGGCCGCCTGCATCCGCGCGCTCGCACTCTCCGGCCGTTTCGGGAATGCTGTCATCGAGGATTACAGAAGTGACTATGATCCCGGGGACCACTTCCAGTTTGCTGTCACCACGCTTCGTCTGGACAACGGCATCCATGTCATCGCGTTCCGCGGCTCAGATGACTCGACCGCCGGCTGGAAGGAGGACTTCCTGATCAGCTTCACGAAGACAATGGCCCAGCGGCGTGCGCTCTCTTATCTGCGGGAGATGATTCCCGACAGAAGTGCGGCAGATTCTGCGGATCCCTCAAGGCCGAAAATTTATTTCGGTCCCGGATCAGAGCCGGAGCGCAGGGCGGACAGCTTCATCGTCTGCGGCCACTCAAAGGGAGGGAATCTTGCGCTCTATGCGTGCCCGCAGCTAACGGACAATCAGCTGTCCCGCGTGCGCCACATCTACATCTGCGACGCTCCCGGACTCAGCCCAGACAATTTCCCGGACATTCATCCGGAGCGGATCGACGCCATCACGACCAACATTCTTCCCGAATACAGCATTTTCGGGCGCCTGTTTGAACCGACTTTAAACCACACGGCGATTGTGCGGAGCACAGCGGACGGCGTGCTGCAGCACGCACCGGAGAGCTGGGGCATCACACCGGGAGGCGGCCTTGACATCGCCGGGAAATTTGATGCAAACAGCGGATGGATCAACAACACGATGGAACAGTGGCTCGAAAGCGTGTCTTCTGAGGACCGCCTCGCATTTGTCAATCATCTGTTCGGAACCATCGAGGCGGATGGCTGTTCGAAAATGACCGACTTCATTGGCGAGAGCCCGCTGGCACTCGAAAATCTGGTCTCCGCCGTCCTTGAATCAGACGACAGAGCAAGGCGCTTTGCGCTGAAGCGTCCGCTCTCCGGACTTAAGTCCGGCATACGCAGCAGTGTAAAGAAGACGGAGAAGCGCACTGAAGACAAGATGATGTGCGAGCCGGGCTTCCTTCGCGGTCCTCGTGGCTGCCGAGTATGTCACACTCATTCTCCGTCTCCGCTCACGGAAATGGAACCTCGCGGGCGAGCGGATGCGCGTGATCATCTGCACCATGCTGACCGTCTTCTTCCTGTTCACGATCGTAAAGAGCGGCTCGCTCTATCTGCCGGGAGACATTCTCTTCTGCTCGTGGTTTCTCATTTCCGCGTATGTGAGCGCGGCGGAGCTGCACACGCACAAGAAGAACATGCACCCGGCGCGGAAGCTTCTTCGCGCGTCTGAAGCTGCTGTATTCGCGGTTTTCGGCATCGCTGTGCTCATCCTGCCGGCCGGCAGCGTAGGGCGCTACAGCTTCCGGGCAGGCGTTCTCCTCACGGCGGACGGTCTCCTGCGGATGCTCGAGACCCTGCTCGTACAGAAAAGCCTTGACCGGATGCTGCGTTAATTGCCATGCGCGGGGAATTCCATGTTCTGGTCCATCACGAAGGAATCCGCAAGGCTTGTCAGGAGTTTCCCGTGCGGATCGCATGCCCGAGCACCTTCATGATGTTCTCGTAATTTTCCGGCCTGTGCGGATACGTACAGGCCGCACAGTTTTTAATGCGGACTCCGTCCCGCTCGATCCAGGACGGGTTTCCGGGACAGGACTTCAGAAAGTACATCGGGCAGTAACAGAACAGGCAGTTGAAGTCCGCAATCCCCTTGTGGCAGGGAAAGTACCGGCACGCCCGGTTTTCAAAAAATTGATAAGAAGGTTCCATCGTTTATCCTTTCCTGCTGCGTGCATTTTTCGTAAAATAAGGCTCATCGGATATTGCTCCGTAAGTCTTCTGGAGGAAAATTCATGAAAACATATGTTTTTTACGGCGACAGCGTCACCGACTGCGATCATCAGTATGACACGGAGGAGCTCGGCGACGGCTATGTCCGCTCAGTCGCCGGCTATCTCGGGTTCGGATACGGAGAGGTCCGCGTGCAGAACCTCGGACAGGACGGGCTCACGTCCTCCGGCCTTCGCGCAAGACTCGCAGGGCATGCAGCGCCCGACGCCGATGTCTACACCATCCTGATCGGCATAAATGACCTCTTCGTAAGCGGCGGCATCTCCAGGGATGCGTACCGCCGGAACATCGGCGATATCGTCCGCTCCATCCGGTCCGGCCATCCGGACTCGGAGCTGGTTCTCATGGAGCCGTTCGTCTTCAATTCCTATCCTGCCTCCACCGACTGGAAGGACACGCTCGATATGATGACGCTTGTCCTCACGGAGGCGGCAAATGCGGAGCACGTCCACTTTCTGCCACTCCGCGAAAAGCTCGCGCGCGAGGCGGAAATTCTCGGAGAAGAAGCCGTCACGGAGGACGGCATCCATCCGACAAGAGACGGGCACGAGGTCATTGCAAAGACTCTGCTGAAACTTCTCCAGACGTTCTGAGCTGTTCCGGAACGACCTCGCTGCCTGATTTCGTTCACAGCTCTCGGCTGAAAGCTCTCCCTTCCGTCCTGAACGGATAAAAACGCACCGGGGCGGATTCCCGTCCCGGCGCGTTTTCTGCTCTTCGTGTTAAAGTCCTGAAAAAGAAGCCTGAGGAATCTCACTCATCCTCCAGCACTGCCATCGCTTCATCCCGCATCCCGTACTTCATAAAATAGTCGTACAAATACTCCACCTGCGCCCTCGTCAGCCGTTTCCGGGCGCTGTTCGTGATTACGGGGCTTCCCATAGCCGGATTATGGATCAGAACCCAGCCGTCATCAACCAGAATATCGCCGGGAGTCTCACCGGCCTCGTGGTAGCGCTCATACCACCGGTTTCCGTACAATTCTTTTATCTTCTTCAGAGCCCAGGACTGGTGCTCGCCCCATTCGACAGGAAAAAATTCGCCGGACGGGGACAGCCAGCCGTACTCATACGGCGACCCGTTCTCTTTTTTGTCGTTAATAAGCATACCCTTTCTCTCTTTCCTGTCCGATTATACACCATTTCCGCCGGCAAGTCCCGCCCCAAACACGTTCGCATACCGAAACCCGGCGCAGAGCATGCCACGTCTGAGAGTTATGACGCCTGCTCCGCACACGGTCACTCCTGGCAGGGCACAAAAAATCCCGCGGCGCTGCTTCCGCGGGATCGTTTCATTTTCCTGGCCGCGCATTCATGCAATGCACCGCCTCACTCCTTACTGCGCGACGGTCTGTGCCGCGTGACGGCGCACCTGCTCAAGCGCCTTCAGGCTGATCCAGAGCATCGCCGTATTGATCGGGTACATAATGCACTCGCTCGGAATCCGCGCGATGAGCGTCGGCACAAACGGAAGGCCATAGCCGATCGACAGATTCACTGTGTTAAGGAATGTCCCTGTGACCAGCGTGACAATCAGCGACACAAGGATGACACGCTTCAGCGTGACCGGCTTCTTGCGGAGCAGAAGCCCGTAGAGAACGCCTGCCACGATCGCTGTGATTGTAAATCCCGGCATGAACGGTCCCGTCGGCTTGATCAGATAGCCGAGGATATCCGCTGCGCCTCCGACGACGCCGCCGATAAACGGTCCGAACAGTGCACCGGCAAATGCAAGTGCGATGAACTTGAACCGGATTTCGATAATAGACGTAACCGGGATAGAGAAAAAGCTAAGAACAGCCGCCAGCGCGATGAGCATGCCGGTAAATGTAAGGACTCTGGTATTTTTCAGTTGTGACATAAAAACTCCCTCCTTTGCAGTCTTCCGATTCAGACCGGCCTGCATGGCAGCCGTTCCGCCCGGGAAAATCCTTTTCACTACATAGGAGGCAGCGTCTCAGATGTAGCAGCGGGATGCGATTCCGGAACCGCAAGATACTCTTTTCGTCCCGCCGGCAACTCCCTGTCCGGCAGGCACTGGCAAGCGGCGGAAGATCCGCGCGCTCAAACGCTCCGAAACCTACTCTGCATTTGACAAAAGATAATTCTGGTACTTCAACACGATATCATAAGGAAGCCATCTTGTAAACATGGAATAAAGTCTCACCGCTTCTCGTCAGGAAGGTTCTTTGTCCGCTTTTTCACCCGCAGGTAGCGCAAAACTTCCCAGATCATATATCCCGCACCGCAGGCAATAAATAAGATTCCAAAGATGATATCCACCCAGGCGGGAGCTCCTCCTGCCCCGTCTGCGAAGCTCTTAAGGAGCTTTATCCCCAGATAAATAATATAGACGGCCGCGACTGCCCCGAGGCCAAATCGAAGATTGTTGTCGCCATCTCTGCCGGTATGCTCACTATTATGCTTCTGATCCATATGGTTGTTCCTCCTGATATATGGATTGCGCCGGTATCAGCTATCTGACAGACAATCCGGGAATCCGCTTATCTCTACAGATACTAAAAACCAGCTTCTTCATTCCCTGCTGCTCTTTGTGAAAAAGCGCGGGGATGCCGCACCACCGGCACGGCATCCCTGCATTTTTCAGAAGAAGAATATTATGATTTATGACTTACCAGTCTTATGATTCGAGACGACATCGAAAATGACCGCCGCGAGAAGGACGGCGCCCTTGACAACGTACTGCCATTCATCTGCGAGTCCATAGATTGACATACCCTGGTTGATAACACCGAGGAGAATAGCACCGACTACAACGCCTGAAACATTTCCAGATCCGCCGTATGCAGAAGCACCACCGATGAAACAGGATGCGATCGCGTCCATTTCAAATGAATTGCCCATCGAACCGTCAACAGAACCGATCCGGGCCGCATGCGCAAGACCCGCAAAGCCTGCCAGGAAGCTCATCAGGAAGTATGCCCAGAAGTAAATGCGCCTCGGGTCGATACCAGACAGCTTGGTCGCCTTTTCATTTCCACCGACCGCGTAGAAATAACGGCCGAATGTTGTCTGCGATGTCAGGAATGCGAAAATAAGAACAACCGCGAGAATCCAGATAATCATGACCGGGATACCCTTGTACTGCATCAGCTTGGAGCCGTACCAGATGATAACCGCATCGATGATAAGAAGCTTGATCAGCTGCGCCGGAAGCGGATCAACATCATATCCTCTTGAGACACGAGTCTTTCTCTGGATAAGCTGCAGAAGTGTAATGCAGATCGCTACAATAATGCAGATAATGAGGGACGATGTAACAGCCCTGTTCTGCTCACCCGGGAACTTGATATAGGATGTGAAGATTTTGAGGAACGTCTGATTGCTGATATTAATCGTCTGCGACGAGAGAACGACACGGCCCGCGCCTCTGAACAGGAACATACCTGCCAGTGTGCAGATGAACGGCGGAATGTGAACATAGCCGATCAGATAGCCCTGGCACAGACCAATGACCGCCGCGATGACCAGAGACGCGAGGATCGCCATGCCGGCGGGTTTTCCGTCTGACATCAGCTTTGCTGACACAGCCGCTGCGAAACAGAGCGTGGAACCGACAGAAAGATCAACGTTGCCTCCGGTCAGGATGCAAAGGAGCATGCCGCACGCCATAATCAGAACGTAGGCATTCTGCAGAAGCAGGTTAGACACGTTCTGGGCAAGGAGGAGTCTTCCTCCGGTCAGTGCCGAGAACAGGATGATGACAACTACCAGCGCAATCAGCATGGTATACTTTTTCAAAACAGCTGTTGCTTTCATTTTCAGCCCTCCACTTTCTTATCGTCAGATTTCAGAATAGCTGCGAGGATCTTCTCCTGCGTCGCCTCTTCTGCACGGAACTCAGCAACAATCTTGCCTTCATTCATAACATAGATCCGGTCGCACATGCCGAGAAGCTCCGGCATTTCCGAGGAGATCATAACGACCGCCTTGCCCTGCGCGACCATATCATTCATGATCTGATAGATCTCATACTTTGCGCCGACATCAATGCCTCGCGTCGGCTCATCGAGAATCAGGACATCCGGGTCCGCAAACATCCATTTCGCAAGAAGAACCTTCTGCTGGTTGCCGCCCGAGAGATTACCCGCATGCTGCTGCACGCTCGGCGTCTTGGTTTTCATTTTTTCAACATACTGCCCGGCGACCTTGTTTTCCTTCGGAACATCGATAACGCCCCACTTGTTCGCGACCTTCTCCATTCTCGCCATTGTTGTATTCCATGCGATAGAATCCTCGAGAACAAGGCCGTCGACCTTCCGGTCCTCGGTCACATAGGCGAGGCCGTGTTCAATCGCATCGCGCTCATTTTTCAAATGAACTTCCTTACCGCCGATGAATTCCTGTCCGGAAATATGGCTGCCATAGGCCCTGCCGAAGAGAGACTTCGCAAGCTCTGTGCGGCCCGCTCCCTGCAGACCGGAGAAACCGACGATCTCGCCCTTGTGAACCTTGAAATTCACTTTGTCATCGATGCATTTCTCTGTGTAGACCGGATGGTGAACCGTCCAGTTCTTCGCCTCGAGCATAACTTCCTTGCCGATCCTGTGCTCACGCGCCGGAAAACGATTGGTAAGCTCCCGGCCGACCATTCCCTTGATGATCCGCTCTTCATCGATATTGTGATTCGGATTCCCGATGGTCTCGATAGTCGCGCCGTCACGAAGAATTGTAATCTTATCCGCGCAGTACGCCACTTCGTTCAACTTGTGTGTGATCAGAATCGAGGTCATTCCTTCTTTCTTGAACTGCAGGAGCATGTCGAGAAGCATCTTGGAGTCTTCCTCGTTGAGAGAGGATGTCGGCTCGTCAAGAATCAGAAGCTTGACGTGCTTCGAGAGAGCCTTCGCGATTTCGACCAGCTGCTGCTTGCCAGTTCCGATGTCCTTAATCAGTGTGGATGACTTCTCCTTGAGACCGACGCGCTTCATCTCTTCCTGCGCCTGTTTGTAGGTCTCGTTCCAGTCAATGACACCGAACTTGTTCTTCCTCTCATTTCCGAGGAACATATTTTCCGCAATGGTAAGTTCCGGAATCAGCGCCAGCTCCTGATGGATGATGACGATACCAAGTTCCTCTGAATTGTGGATATTGTGGAACTGACATGTTTTTCCGTTGTACACGATGTCCCCCGTGTACTGACCGTACGGAATCGTCCCCGAGAGTACATTCATGAGGGTCGATTTACCGGCGCCATTCTCACCGCACAGAGCATGAATTTCACCGCGCTCGACCTGAAGATTAACATTATCGAGAGCCTTGACGCCCGGATATTCCTTGGTGATATTTTTCATTTCCAGAATGAAATCTGACACGTTACTACCTCCTCGCCGTTTCCGGACAGGGGCACGAAACCTGCGCATGAAAAAGCGGACGGGGCAAGCATACCCCGCCCGTTCAGTCCTTCTTCATTGCGATGAATTCGCAGTTCAGCCCGCCGGATATACGTTCACGATCTTCACCGAAGTTTCAGCCGACTGCCTTCGGATATCCGTTCTCCATCTTGTAGTATCCCGTATCTACCAGCTCCTTCTGGATGTTGTCCTTTGTAACGACTGTCGGAGTCAGAAGATAAGACGGAATCACAGCTGTGCCGTTGTTGTAGGACGATGTATCATAGGTGCAGTCAAAATCCCATCCGCTCGAGGCAATGAGACTCTCATCCGGCTTCTCACCGTTCAGGATTGCTGCGCCAAGTGCCAGTGTGACGTAGGTCTCATTCTTCACGGCCTTGTAAACTGTCATTGTCTGCTTGCCGTCGATGATATTCGCAAGGTTCGCCTCATCACCATCCTGTCCTGTGATGATGACCTTGTTGTCACCCGCATAATCAGACTCGATTGCCTGTGTGACACCGAGGGCCGTGGAATCGTTGGAACAGAGAGCTACATCAAGCTGCGTGCCGTCTGAATAGTAGGAACCAAGAATGTTCTGCATACGGTTCATAGCCTTGGTTGTATCCCATGCAGCCGTGCCGCACTCAGAGAAAGAAGTCTGGCCTGACGGAACCTTCAGGGTTCCCTTATCGATATACGGCTTCAGCGTGTCCATGGCACCATTGAAGAAGAATGTCGCATTGTTGTCTGCCGGATCACCTGCTGTAAACTCGATGTTGTAGGTCTTGTCACCCGCATTGTCAAGATCGAGCTGATCGATGACAAACTGGCCCTGAAGCTCGCCGACCTTGTAGTTATCAAAAGAAACATAGTAGCTGATCGCGTCTGTGTTCATGATCAGACGATCGTACGCAATGACCGGAATGTTCATGTCTTTTGCATCAGCAAGAACATTGGAGAGCGACTCGCCATCGATTGCCGCCACGACAAGAAGATCAACGTTGTCAGCAATCAGGTTCTCAATGTCCTTAACCTGCTGATCAATTTTATTATCAGAGAATGTCAGTTCCGTATCAGCACCTGCATTTTTGAACTGCTGATCGAGAAAACTACCATCGCGGTTCCAGCGCTCAAGAGATTTTGTCGGCATTGAAATACCGACCTTCTTGCCGGAAAGATCTGCCTGAATCGCCTTTCCCGAATCAGTTGATGCTGCCGCCGTTGTTGACGCTGTGTCTGACTTCGAGACAACCTCTCCCTCCGCCGATGAAGCAGTTGAAGAAGAACCTGAGGAGCTGCCACATGCCCCCAGTGAAAATGCCATAGCGCCGGCCAGTGCAAGTGAAACAAGTTTCTTCGCCTTCATGATGAATCCTCCTTCTTTCTGTGCAGTCTCTGCTGCAAGTTCTGGAACTCCCGCCTTTAGAAAAGCAATGATCCGAGCCAGTCTCCGAAATCCGCTCTGCCAGTCTCGTGCCAGAAGATGTTGTTCATTTCTCCCTTTCCGGATCCGCCTGATCCGAATCAAATGAACCACCTGCGGCTATGCGAATTCCATAACGAACCGTTACACGCCTGCTTTCGTAAAACCGCTTTTGTAAAGTAGTTTTATAATACTCTTGTTTTTCTCAGGAGTCAACCATTCTTGTTCACTTCTATATCATTTTGGCGACTTGCGAAAGAATTTCTTGTCTAATTTGTACAGTTTTCACTATCTGGCCCGTCTCAACGGACGGTGTGAGTCCGCGGCCGTTCAGCCTGACTGTGTCGACGCCGACATTCTCCCTCGCCTTTAGCAGCGGGAGTCTTTGGATTTGCTTGACATTCCCGCAGTCTTACAGGAGGAATACGGGTAAAGCCGGCAGTACCGGGATATCCGGATGGCAGAGTGTACGCGAAAGTAGTACAATAGACAGACAGAAAATCCGGCATCTGCCGGAGAGAGACAGACTCCCGCGCGTAAAAAGCGCGGCTTTAAAGGATTAAAATGATGAAAAACTGGAAGATTTTCGCGGCCCTGGCCGCCTGCTGCGGGTTTGCCGCCCTGCTGACTCCGGCGCTGAAGGGGAACAGAACAAATATAACTTACCATAATGTAAGCGCTGCATCTCCGATTTCCGTAGATGTTTCGTCCGTCACACAAAAGCCGACGGATACCCCCCGGCCGACGGCTGCACTGACTACTGCGCCAGAGCCGGCCGCCACACAAAAGCCGATCGCCACGCAAGAGCCGACCGCCACGCAAGAGCCGACCGCCACGCAAAAGCCGACCGCCACGCCAGAGCCGACCACCACGCCGACATCGGTTCCAGTTACCACGATCGACATGTACCGACTCTACAACCCGAACAGCGGTGAGCATTTTTTAACGGGCAGTGACGCCGAGAAGAATACGCTCATTGCCGTGGGATGGCGGTATGAAGGCGTCTCCTGGAAGGCCCCTGAAGAGGGAGCGCCTATCTACCGGCTCTATAATCCGAATGCCGGGGACCATCACTACACCGGAAGCACGGACGAGAAAAACATGCTGACTGCTGCCGGCTGGCGATACGAAGGCGTCAGCTTCTGCAGTGCCGACAGCGCCGGAAAGTCAGTGTACCGGCTCTACAACCCCAACTGCACCGGGGCCGGCGCGCACCACTACACGGGCAGTCAGCTCGAGCGCGACTATCTGGTCTCTCTCGGATGGAACTACGAAGGAATCAGCTGGAACGGCATCGACGTTCCAACGACTGAGGAAAACTATATCGCATCTGAACTTGCCGGCACAGACACCGCATCCAGAACAGACCAGATCATTGTCGTGTCCGGCCACACGCTGTCGATGTACAAAAAAAGCGGCGACGGCTCCTGGAAGTATATACTCGGCTCCTACTGCGGCTACGGGTGTAACGGCCTCTCATTTTCAAGAACCGAGGGAGACGGTACAACGCCGATCGGCTCCTTCCGAATGACAGTCGCCTTCGGGACAGGTGCAAATCCCGGCACCAGCATGACCTACCGGCAGATCACGTCCACATCCTACTGGTCCGCCGCAAAAAGCACCTACAATACCTGGGTCGAGAGCAGCTCACCAATCGCCGGCGAGCATCTGGCCGACTACCCGATTGCATATGCATATGCGATCGACACCGGCTACAACGCGGACCGCATTTATCAGAAGGGATCCGCCATCTTCCTGCACTGCAAGCCGCAGAGAGGATGGACGACGGCCGGCTGCGTATGCGTTCCCGAGAACATCATGCTCCGAATTCTCCGTCAGTCCACGAACGGTCAGTACATCATGATCGTCCCGGATGATGCATCGGTCGCCGCGTACTGACTTCGAAACAAGGAATAGAGCAATGCTTTCTTTTGAACAGATTCAATTAAACCTGATGATGGTGCTGACAGGCATCTCACTGATGACGTCTGTCTTCATCGCCTTATCCGGGTCGCTTGCAAAGCGCCGCCGGATCCAGCTTTCCCTGATGGGATTCATCGTCGCGCTGCTGCTTACCTCCGAGTGTCTCACGATGATCTTTGGAGGCACCCGGGAAATCACGATTCTCCGCGTCTGCAATTTCATCAAGTACAATGTGATCTATGTCCTGACGTTTCTGGACGCCCAGCTGACCGGGGATATTCTGCGCGACGAGGGGCACCTTAAGAAGGCGCCACAGACGCTGCGCGTCATCCCGTTTATTGCAACAAGCGGCATCGCCCTGCTCGTCATTTCCCAGTTCACAGGACTTTATTACGTGATCGACAGCTCCGGCGTCTACCACCGCTCGCCGTATTTTCTTCTCAGTTACCTGCTGCCGGGAACCTCATTTGTCCTGATCTTCACGACGCTGCTCCGCTACGGGAAGCTTCTGCACAACGATCTCCGGATCTCCCTGATGCTGTTTATTCTCGTCCCGATGACCGCGTCCATCGGCCAGATTTTTCTGCCTGAAATCGCGCTGACAAGCATCGCATTTTCCTTCCCGGTCCAGCTCATGTTCATCATCGAGCTCAATTACATGAACAGAAAGGTCGCGCGGGCCAATCAGCTCGAGATTGAGAAGCTTCAGAATGAGCTCCAGAATGAAAAGAAGCTCCGCGAAGCGGATTTTCTCGAGGAAGAAAACCGCCGACTCGAGGAGGTCAACCGCCTGCAGGGGCTCGTCGGCGCGCTCGCAGGTGAATACGCGAATGTCTACGAGGTTGACCTTCGGAGCAGAAAATTCAGCGTCATCAAGATCAGCGGGCGGATCGAGCACATGTTTGACCGCGCGCTCGACAGCATGTCATATGAGGATGCCATCAGCTATTACATTGCACACGGCGTCGCGGAGTCGGACCAGGAGCGGATGCGCCGCGCGACCTCTCTTGCGGCCATCGAGACACAGCTCCGGAGCGTCAAGAGTATCGAGCAGATCTACCTGAATAATGACGGAAAATACACGGAAATGAAAATCGCTCTGAGCGGGCTCGACCACATCATCGTCGGTTACGGAGTCAAGGACGCGGAGATCCGCCGGGAAAAAGAAATCGAGCTGCAGCTCGAGAAGGCGAAGAACGAGGCCGAGGCCGCCAGCAAGTCAAAATCGGCCTTTCTCTTCAATATGAGCCATGACATCCGCACGCCGCTCAATGCAATCATCGGATTCACGGAACTCGCAGACAAATGCGGAAAAGATCCGGAGAAACTCGCGGACTACCGCCGAAAAATCCGCGCCGCGGGCTACGAGCTGATGCACATCCTCGACGATGTACTTGAGATCGCACGGATCGAAAACAACCGCGTGTCGATCGACGAGGAGCTCACGAATTACAGGGATTTCTTTGAGGACTGCCATTCCATGTTCGAGACAGAACTTTCAAAGCGCCGTCTCACCTGCCATTTCCACTGTGACGTCCACCACCCGTGGGTCTGGATGGACAGGACGCACATGACCGATATTTTCCTCAATCTGATCAGCAATGCGATCAAATATACGCCAGACGACGGCACGATCACCGTGACATCCGTCGAGGAGATATCCTCACCTGCAGATGAGAATGACAGGAGCTCATCGCCCGCTGCCGCGGGAACTGCGAACGGCTCGGATAAGCCGGCGTCTGCCGCAGGCACAGACGGATCAGAAGTTTCATCCCGCACAGATGCCGCATACCTCACCATCATAAGCACTATTGAGGACACGGGCATCGGCATGAGCGAAGACTTCCAGAAGCACGCATTTGATGAATTTGCGCGGGAGCGGAACACAACGGAGGGCGGCGTCAGCGGCACCGGACTCGGCCTCGCCATCGTCAGTAGTCTCGCAAAGATGATGAACATCAGCATTGACATGAAGAGCCGGCTGGGCGAAGGCACGAAAGTCACGCTGCGGCAGTTCTGCCGGATCGGAGAGGCGCCAGAGAAGACCGTTGCCCCAAATCAGGCAGAAATTCCCGGAAACTTCACCGGAAAGCGCATTCTTCTTGCAGAGGACAACGATATTAATGCCGAGGTCGCGGAGGAACTTCTCGGATACGCGGGCTTTCAAGTTGCGCGCGCACCGGACGGCATCATCTGCGTCGATATGCTGCGAAAAGCCGCACCAGGATATTACGACCTGGTTCTCATGGATATCCAGATGCCGAATATGAATGGCTACGAGGCGGCCCGCACCATCCGCGGCCTTGAAGACCCCGCAAAGGCAGGAATCCCGATCCTGGCCATGACGGCGAACGCGTTCAGGGAGGACCGGGATCGCGCACTCACGGCCGGCATGAACGGCCACATCGCAAAGCCTCTCGACCTCAGGAAAATGCTCGGGACAATCGCGGATACCCTGAGCAAAGGGGATGATAAACATCAAACAGGATCATAAATCCGTCAATGCACACAAAAAAGCAGGGCTGTGGAAAGCGCTCCCGCGCCTTTCGCAGCCCTGCTCCGTACTGTTCTTAAAATCTTTACTTCGTGCCGTTTGCAGCAGCCTCGGCCTCTTCCGCCGCGATCTCTGCAAGCTCCTCTGCCTTCATGTGGCGATGCGCCGCAATGTGAAGAACTGATGTATCGAGCGGTGTCAGGATCGTGATGTCCTTGTTCTTTGCGACATCCAGATCGCGAACCTTCAGCTCCGTATTGATCGGGTACTTCGTGACATCAATTACGATGCGATCGAAGATATCCTTCGGATACGCTTCATATTCGAGCTCCGTGCAGTTCGATGTGACGAAGCCTGCGCAGCGGTCTTCATTTTCAAGAATGACTTCTGCTGTGCCCTTGACCTTCTCGTCAGCCTCCAGCTGC
>ONSX01000092.1 GCA_900320615.1 uncultured Eubacteriales bacterium | reverse complement strand
ATGAAAACTAAATAAGGAGGTGCTCCATGATCGCAGTAATAATTGTGCTCGTGGTCCTCTTAGCTGTCTCTCTTCCTCTCACCTGGAAGCTTGCAATTGTGAAGAAGAATCAAGAAGATGAAGAGCTGCTGAATTCCAAAAAGAATCAGGCGCAGCGCTACATCGATAACGCAATCGCTGAAGGGAACAGACAGAAACAGGAAAAGATTGCCGAAGGGCAGAGAAAGGCCGATGACATTGTTCTGAAAGCGAGAGAAAAGGCGCTCGCGGCAAGAAACAGTGTCGAGGATGAAGTCAAGGAGAGACGGGCGGAGATTTCCAAGCAGGAGCGGCGTGTGCAGTCCAAGGAAGATACACTGGATCGCAAGACCGAGGCGATGGAAAGACGCGAGGCGGACTACACTGCAAAAGAGGCGGAGCTGGAAAAGAAGCAGAAGAAGATAGATCTGCTTCATGATCAGCAGGTTGAAGAGCTGGAACGGATTTCCGGAATGACATCTGAGGAGGCTAAGCAGACACTTCTCAAGTCCGTACAGGATGATGTGAAGATTGATGTTGCCAAGATGTACCGGGAGCTTGTCGAGCAGGCAAAGAATGATGCGGACAAGAAGGCGAGAGAGATTGTCGTCAATTCGATTCAGCGATGTGCCGTTGATCATGTTGCGGAGTCAACGATCTCTGTCGTTCAGCTTCCGAATGATGAGATGAAGGGACGCATTATCGGCCGTGAGGGCAGAAATATCCGGACGCTTGAGACGCTGACGGGTGTAGACCTGATCATCGACGATACGCCGGAGGCAGTTGTTCTGTCTGCCTTTGATCCGATTCGCAGAGAGGTGGCCAGAATTGCTCTGGAGAAGCTGATTGTCGACGGACGAATTCATCCGGCAAGAATCGAGGAGATGGTTGATAAGGCAAAGAAGGAGGTCGAGACGCAGATCCGTGAGGATGGCGAGCAGGCCGCGTTCGAGGTCGGTGTTCACAATCTGCATCCAGAGCTCATCAAGCTTCTTGGAAGAATGAAGTTCCGTACGTCGTATGGACAGAATGCACTGAAGCATTCTGTTGAAGTTGCTGAACTCGCCGGTCTTATGGCAGGAGAATGCGGATGCGATGTCAGAATGGCCAAGCGGGCCGGTCTTCTTCATGATATCGGCAAGTCGATTGATCATGAGGTGGAAGGATCTCATGTTCAGATCGGTGCGGATCTCTGTAGAAAGTACAAGGAAAGTCCGATTGTCATCAATACGGTTGAGAGCCATCACGGGGATGTGGAGCCGACGTCACTGATTGCGTGCCTGGTGCAGGCAGCGGATGCAATTTCGGCGTCTCGTCCGGGAGCCCGTCGCGAGACACTGGACAATTACACAAACCGCCTGAAGCAGCTTGAGGATATCGCTGGAAGTTTCAAGGGAGTGGACAAGTGCTTTGCGATTCAGGCCGGCCGCGAAGTCCGGGTTATGGTTATACCGGAGCAGGTCAGCGACGCCAACATGGTGCTTCTCGCGCGGGACATTGCCAAGAGGATTGAGGATGAGCTCGAGTATCCGGGCCAGATCAAGGTCAATGTTATCCGGGAGAGCAGAGCAACCGATTACGCGAAGTGATAACACATGAGGTCGCAGAAAAATGAGAGATCATTTTTCTGCGGCTTTTTTGGTGTGTCCGGCAAGGCACGGTTTGCCGGGCATAAATTGCAGGGGGACTGCTGCAATTGACATTGTTGTTGTTCCGTGGTACTCTCTCAGAAAGAAAATATACTAAAACAGTCGGACTTTTTCAGGAAAGGATCTGCATGAAATTATCGACGAAGGGGAGATATGGCCTGCGGGCCATGCTTGATCTTGCCATAAACAGCGAACAAGAAGATGCTGTCTGCATCCAGAGTATTTCTGAGAGGCAGAATATATCCGAGAGCTATCTGGAACAGCTGGTCAGAAAATTGAGAACAGCCGGGCTTGTGAAGAGCGTGCGCGGAGCCGGCGGAGGATACCGTCTGGCAAGACCCGCTGACCAGATCTCTGTGGGAGACGTCCTGCGCGCTCTCGAGGGAAGTATTGAGGCGGTTACCTGCGGGGAGGATGGCGCCTGCGAGCAGATGGATGTCTGTGTCACGAGACTTGTGTGGGAGCGGGTTAATAAGGCAATCGAGGAATCTGTTGACACAATCATGCTCAGTCAGCTCGTGGAGGAGAGCCGCAAGAAGAACTCTGTGGCCCAGATCGACACAAAGGAGTGCGTCAATTGATCTATCTTGACAATGCGGCGACAACATGCCCGGAGGAGAGTGTCGTGCGGGTCATGGCGGAGAGCCTGAGAAACGAGTATGGCAATCCGTCCTCCGTTCACAGGACAGGAGCCGTGGCGAGAAGTCTCGTTGACCGCTCAAGAGATGCCATCGCGCGTCTGGCCGGCGCATACAGTGATGAGATTTATTTTACGTCAGGCGGCAGTGAAGCTGACAACTGGGCGCTTACAGCGGCATATGAAGCATCCGGAAATCCGCACGCGCATATTATCACGACGGCAATTGAGCACCATGCAGTTCTCAGAACGTGCGATTATCTGAAGAAACGAGGCGCGGAGATTACCTTCATCAGCCCGGATTCTGACGGCAGGATCTCTGCGGAGAGCGTGGAGTCTGCCATAAGGCCGGAGACAGTTCTCATTTCCGTTATGGCGGCTAATAATGAGATCGGAACGATTGAACCTGTTGCAGACATCGGGCGGATGGCGCGCCGGCATGGCATTTGGTTTCACACAGATGCTGTCCAGGCCTTCGGTCACATCCCCATCGATGTCCGGGACATGAACATCGATCTCATGAGTGTATCTGCCCATAAATTCGGCGGCCCGAAGGGTGTGGGCATGCTCTATATCCGTCGGGGCGTTGGAATCGGAAGCCTGATCCGCGGGGGCGCGCAGGAGCGTGGCCGCCGCGCCGGCACGGAGAATGTTCCGGGAATTGCGGGATTCGGGGAAGCCGCCGGAATTGCATTTTCCCACATGGGGCAGTATGCCCTTGCGGAGAGAGAACTCCGCGACTTTGGAATCAGCCTGATTCACGGCCTGATTCCGGACGCGGAGATTAATGGTGATCTCTCAGAGCGGCTTCCGGGAAATATCAGTGTGACCATCCCCGGAATGGACGGTGCCCTCGCAGTGATGATGATGGATAGAAGAGGAGTTGCGGTGTCGGGCGGATCAGCCTGCTCCTCTGGATCGACAGACCCGTCGCATGTCATGAAGGCGATCGGACGCTCTGACCGCCAGGCACTCGGGACGATCCGGATTTCCCTGTCGCACCATAACACAAGGGAAGAAATAGAGACTGCGATAAAAGCTCTGGCAGATGTGGCGGGCGCGTTCCGCTGAGGGTGCTGTAAAAAGCGAAACGATCTGTCGGGACTTCTATATTTGGCAGAGCCCTGCAAAGCAGGGAATGCCGCTTTGCATACAGGGAGTGTGATCTATGGCAACGGTTGTAGTTGGAATGTCAGGAGGAGTTGACAGTTCTGTCGCCGCGTACCTGCTGAAGCAGCAGGGGTATGATGTGATCGGGGTGACGATGCAGATCTGGCAGGATGAGGATGCCTGTGCGGTCGAGAAGAAGGGCGGATGCTGCGGCGTGTCCGCGGTCGAGGATGCCCGCCGTGTCGCAGACGTGATCGGAATTCCCTATTATGTCATGAATTTTAAACATGAATTCCGCAAGAAAGTAATGGATTACTTTGTCGCAGAGTATCAGGCGGGACGCACGCCGAATCCGTGCATTGCGTGCAACCGCTATGTGAAGTGGGAGAGCCTGCTTGAGAAATCGCTTGCGCTCGGCGCGGACTATATAGCAACGGGCCACTACGCGACGGTCGTCCGGCTTCCAAACGGGCGTTTTACGCTTCACACGGCTGCGGGGGACGAGAAGACATCAAAGGATCAGACTTATGCGCTCTACAATCTGACGCAGAACCAGCTCAGTCACACGATCATGCCGATCGGGGCTTATACCAAGGACAAGGTTCGTGCTATTGCGGAGGGAGCCGGTCTCCCTGTCGCTCACAAACCGGACAGCGAGGAAATCTGCTTTATTCCGGATAATGATTATGCCTCGTTTATTGAGAAAGACACGGGAAAGAAAGCGGAGCCGGGGAATTTCGTTGATGAGGAGGGCCATGTGCTCGGAAGGCACAGGGGCATTATCCGCTACACGATTGGTCAGAGAAAACATCTCGGTATCGCACTAGGGCATCCTGTATTTGTAAAGGAAATCCGCCCGGACACGAATGAAGTTGTCCTCTCGGAAAATGCGGATCTTTTCAGCCGCACCGTGACGGTGAAGAACCTGAACTGGATGGCGGAGCCGGACCTGCCGGAAAATAACCGGGTTATGGCGAAGATCCGATATAATCACCGTGCAGCTTCTGCTATAATAGAGAAAAGAGATGCAGATACCGTGCTGTGTACATTTGACGAGCCGGCCAGGGCAGCGGCGCCCGGTCAGGCCGCCGTCTTCTACCAGAACGGATGTCTGCTCGGCGGAGGCACGATAGAATGATCGGAGATATCCATGTACACAGCAGCTTTTCGGCAGATTCCGACGAGGATATGGAGGAGAGCGTAAGAGCTGCAATCCGCGGGGGGCTTCCCTGCCTGTGCTTTACAGACCATATCGACTGGGACTACCCGGAGAAGGAACTGGTCTTTGACTTCGACCGGAAGAAATACTTCGAGCGGATTCGTGAGTTGAAGGAAAAATATGCGGGACAGATAAAAATCCTGGCGGGCGTGGAGCTTGGCATGCAGCCGCAGCTCGGGGACCGCTACCGGAGGCTACTGAAGGAATGGCCATTTGACTACTGCATTGGTTCTCAGCACCTTGTCGGCGGGAGAGATCCGTGGTACCCGGACGCGTTCGGATCGGAGAGCGACGCGGAGATTTTTCGGAAGTACTTTGAGGAGACGCTGCAGAACGTAAAACTTTTTCATGACTTTGACTCGATGGGCCACCTGGACTATATTGTCCGCTACGGCAGAAGAAAGGCGCATGCCTACAGCTACCGCGCGTACGCGGATGTTATTGACGAGATCCTGAAGCTTCTCGTGCGGTATAATATAGCGCTCGAGATCAACACGGCCGGTATCCGGAAGCAGCTCGGTTTTCCGAATCCGCACCCGGATGTTCTGCGAAGATACCGTGAGCTCGGGGGCACCCTGGTCACGGTCGGATCGGACTCGCACAAGGCGTACAGCATCGGGTATGCATTCGATACGGCAGGTCAGATTCTTAAGGAATGCGGGTTTACGCACTACGTCTATTTCGAGAAGCGGGATCCGAAATTCGTAAAACTCTGAGGCGGCAAGCAGAACGAAGAGCAATGAAAAAATTTTGAAATCTTCAAAGCCACTAAAAAAGACTTGTATTTTTATCGACGTTTTTGTACAATGTCAGTGGGTTATGATTTAACACTTATGTTAAAAATCAATAACAACAAACAGGAGGAAACACGATTATGGCAGTAAGAGTTGCAATCA
>ONSX01000148.1 GCA_900320615.1 uncultured Eubacteriales bacterium | reverse complement strand
AAGGTTTTTGATGGTCCATCGCATGAATCTCTTGGGAACTCATTACGTGTATCGTTACTGTCGGGTTGGAGAAGATGGAAGACCGGCTGCGACGGATGCGCTGTATGACTGTCAGTCTGATTCGCTGCTGTCAGTTCTTCGAGCAAAGACAGATGTACCGGTTCAACTTCTTGACGCGCCGGGCGGCAAGGCGACTGGGAATGGGAAAGTCACAGCCGGCACGGATCTCTATTTTCGGAAGACGGATGGATATTCATTTGTCGACTTTACGACATCGGGAGGACAGGCTGTGCGGATCACATCGAACACGACAGGAGATCCGCACACGACGAATGGAATAGACGAGGAAAAATTGTTTTATGGCATCGGGTATGCAGGATAAGACAGGATACCCCCGAGACACCATCGAATCGAATACATATGGAAAAGAAATGGCAGTGACAATATCATTCCGGCCTTGATTATTCTGGCGGAGGTTATGGCGGGCGTAGCGTGTCTCCTCGCTCTGTGCCTGCATTTGCCGGCGCAGCGGTATAAGAGCACGCTGACGCTTGGACAGAAGTATAGGTGGCGTCCAGAATTGGACAACAGACTGGACAGGAAAAATGAATCTATCCACGTTGCCTGCGCATAGTTCTTTCACTATAATAAGGATTCATAAGGACGAAATGCTTTTTGATTTGCTAAGAACAGTGCGAAATGACTGATCTGGCACGTAAAAATTCAGTCATTGTGCGCGCACTTTGGTGTGAAGGGGAAATATATGGGGGAAAGTGAATTCAGCCGTCTCCTGCAGGAGCATATGCGGAGAAGGAAGGTCGGCCGCGGCGAACTGGCAGCGGCAGCTGGCATCGGACCTGTTATTTTCAAGTATGTCAAGGGGACGCGACCAGTCCCGAATCTGGAGACCGTTGAGAAAATGGCAGACTGCCTCCAGCTCTCGATCCATGACCGAAAAGAGCTGGTACATACCTGGAGAGTTGACACCTACGGGCAGGCGCGCATGGAGCGATGGAAGCACGTCAGTGAGTTTTTCCGCCATTTTCAGGCGGATCCGATGGTGGAGCCTGCCTTCTCATTTCAGCCCGCAACTGAAGAACGAAAAGAGAGCATCTCATTTTTATACAGCGATTTTGATGTGCAGCAGGCAATTTTGGCCGTTATGGAAGAGGAGTCTCATAACAATGGGGTGGGAGGCGATGTCTTTGCTGTCATGTCCGCAGATGACCGAAAGCTGATTGAATGTTTTTACATCGCGGAATCGCATTTGAAGCAGCTTCACATTCATCATGTGCTGAAGCTGTCCGTGTATGCAAAAGATGCGGACCGGCAGGAAGAAGGGGAAAAGCGGCCTCCGGAGTCTCTGCAGCTTCTGCAGCAGACAATTTCGCTGAACTTGAAATCCCCAAATTATGAGTCCCGCTATTTTTACTCCGATAATGTGCGGAGCGAGCACTGGCCGTTAAATGCAAGCTTTATTCTTTCGGACAAACGCGCCGTGATCTATGGAGAAGGCGGCCGGGGGTTATGCGGCATTTACGCAAAGGATCCGGGGCTTGTCCGCTATTTAAAGAGCCTGTTTGATGAGATCAATCACGAGACGCAGCCATTTCTTATCAGATCGATGTCGCTGGAAGAAATGATTGATAACGTATATCCATATGGGGCTGCGGAAGAAATACGGCCGCTTTATGCTTATACTGAGCAGTCGTGCCTGAGCGACTATCTGACAAAATATCTGATTGAAAAATATGGCCGGATGGATGCGGTTTCGCCGGGAGTTTTGCAGGCTTACATGAAATTCCTTCAGAACTATCAATGTGAAGGAAGATTTCCGGTGCGGGAATATTCTTATATTTCAGGCATCGAGCGGTTTTTGAAGACCGGCCTGATTGATGAGATCCCGGAACATTTGTATACGCCGCTGGAAATGAAGGACCGGATCGCCATCGTAGAATCCTGGCAGAAGACGCAGAAAGATCACCGGACAAAATTCCTCAGAGAATCTGTTCACAGAAATGCCTTCCTGGAGGTTGTGCTCTGGAAGCAGGCGATGACGATCGATTTTATAGAAAAAGGCGAGTACTGCAAGTTCATGTCAGAGGAGCATGATCTGATTGAAAGCTTCACGGATTATTTCGAGAATCTGGATCCTGAGCTGATTCTGCCGGACGAAGAGGCGGACCGTCAGATCAGGGAGCTGCTGGATGAAGCGAGGAAAACTTTGTAAAAGCGCTGCCGCATTCTGAACTGCTACCCGTCAAGTAGACAATTTAAAAAATAAAAATTCTGCCATCAGATTATTGGTAAACGTCAAACCGTCCGCCTAGCACTCCCTTAGGTTTTTTGCGATACTTGAGAAAACTAATAGTTAATTCGAGTATCGAGGAGGACTCTCATGGATT
>ONSX01000047.1 GCA_900320615.1 uncultured Eubacteriales bacterium | reverse complement strand
ATGAGACCTCCGTATTCCATGCGGGCTCCATCATCTCCCCGAGCGCTTCCTCCTCTTGCTGCACCCGCTCCTCCGCCTGATCGATTTCCATGCGGCACAAATGGAAGCGCCAGTCGAGTGCGGCCTCCTCAGTCGGAATTTCGCGCAGCCGGTGGCTCTCTCCCTTCGGAACCGCACGAAGGTCCGCGATCAGGCGCTCGTCCTCGGCCGTGCGCGTGACCGCCGGGTCGCCGTTCATTTCCCGACGGCGGCGCTCTTCATAGTGGCGGTAGCCAAACGGATGGTACATAACAGGCTGATCGCCCGGCTCGAAAATGAGCAGCGCGTCGGCGACTTCACTTAAAAAATACCGGTCGTGCGAGACGAAGAGAATTGTCCCCTTGTACTCGCGGAAGAGTGACTCGAGCGTCTCCTTCGCGGGAATGTCCATGTTGTTCGTCGGTTCATCGAGCACGAGAAAATTCGGCCGGCTCTGCAGGAGCGTGGCGAGGACAAGTCTTGATTTCTCGCCGCCCGAGAGACTGTCCACAGGGGTGCCGAGATCGCGTCCCGTAAAGAGGAAGCCCGCGAGGATCGTGCGGACCTCCTTGCCGGTTAGCGACGGGAAGCGGCTGTGAAAATACTCAAAGACGTTGAGCCGGTCAGGCTTCTTCGAGGGCATCCTCGCGAGCGAGCCGGTAGCGGCCGCATCTTCACCGGCAGCGCCTCGCGAGGACGATCCAGCCGCAGCCGAGTCTTCACCGTCAGCGACTCGTGCGGACGGGCCAGCCGCAGCCATGTCTTCACCGGCAGCGCCCTGCGCGGACGATTCAGCCGCGGCCGCGTCTTCACTGGCAGCGCCCTGCGCAGACCCTGCCGAAACGGCGGCACCTGCCCCTTCCTGGCCGTCGCCCATCCTCATCGTCTCCTCCAGCACCTTCTCTGCCGTCATCTGGTCGAAATACGCAAGATCAATGTGCGCGCCGATGCTGACCTTGCCCGCGAGTGGCTGCAGCACGCCGGCGACGGTCTTTAGAAATGTCGATTTTCCGGTCCCGTTCGGGCCGATGATGCCGACCTTCTGCCCGCGCCGGAGGCGGAAGGAGAGCTCCTTCACCGGGTGGTTTTTCTCGTAGCCGATCGTCACATGCTCACATTCGAGCACCCATTTGCTGCCCGGGCGCGCCGGCAGAATCTCCCCCGTGCGGATGACCGCGTCGTCCATGTCCGGTTTCTCGATGCGCGTCATGCGCTCGAGCATTTTCTTCCTTGCGCGCGCAAATTTCGCCTTCCTCGGCTTGTGGCGGAACTTCTCGATCAGCTCGTCCTGCCGCGCGATCTCTTCCTGCTGCCGCCTCCAGGCCGCGAGCTGGCGCTTGTACTTTGCGGCCTTAGCGGCGCGGTACTGCGTGTAATTGCCCGGATAGCGGACCACCCGGCCATGCGTCACCTCCCAGACGACGTCGGCGACCTGGTCAATAAAATACCGGTCGTGCGAGACCATGACGACCGCCTTCCTGTACTCGCGCAGATCCTGCTCGAGCCACTCGACGGTCGCGAGGTCGAGATGATTGGTCGGCTCGTCCAGAACGAGGACGTCCGGTTCCGCGAGCAGCAGACGGATCAGCGCGATCTTAATCTGTTCTCCCCCGGAAAATGCACCCAGCTTCTTCTGCTTGTCTTCTTTGGCGAACCCGAAGCGCGTGAACATCCGGTCGTAGCGCTGTTCTTCCGCAAAGCGCTCTTCGGACCAGCGGAAGTCCTCGGGCTTTCCTGAAAGAATTGCCGCCTGCATAGCCTCCTCTACGGTCAGCTGCGGGTCGGAGACTGCGGTCTGGTGCAGCATGCCGACGGTAAATGCGCGTGCGCGGAACAGGCCTGCTCCCGGATCTTTTTCGTCCGCATCGAGCTCGCGGGTTCCGGCGATCACTTCGAGCAGCGTTGTCTTGCCGGCTCCGTTCCGGCCGACGATGGCCGCCTTTTCCGTTCCTTTTATATCAAATGAAAAGCGCTCGAGT
Source organism: uncultured Eubacteriales bacterium (assembly GCA_900320615.1). Taxonomy (GTDB): domain Bacteria; phylum Bacillota; class Clostridia; order Lachnospirales; family Lachnospiraceae; genus Chordicoccus. The sequence goes on along the minus strand of ONSX01000047.1, from coordinate 12,702 downwards.
ACTGCCTTGCCTCCACGGCTGACAGTCCCGTCATGAATTTCGAGCAGCATAGGTTGACCCCCTTCTTATACTCAGTGCGACATGGCCGAGGCTCTCCGGTAGGACGCGTGCTCCAGCCGGACATCATTCAGGTAGTGATTGAAATTCTGGTGGAAGCTTCCTGAGAAGACGCGGGAGAGCGCGTACGGGCTGATCCCGAGGTCGTCGGCCATGCTTCCGAGCGAGATGTCATCCTGATAGTGGGCCGACACATAGGCCACCGTCTGATAGACAATGTCGTGCTGCTTCAGATCAATCCGGTTGCAGAGCGTGAGCGACGGAAGCGCCCGCGCGAGGATGATCTGAAGAAACGCATGGTTCAGCACAGACTGATTGCCCGCGACGAGCGTCGCGGAGGGCCGGATGACGGCGGGATCTTCCGCAGCCTTCTCGTCCGGTCTGAAATTGATGACGTGCCTGTCCCTTCGATTGATCTCCGTCAGGCTCCTGAGCGCATAGACAATGTCCGGGTGCAGCTTATCCGCCGGAATGACCGGACTTAAGGGACGGAATGTCGTCAGGATCTGCTCATAGGAGCCGAAGTAGGACGGCGACGCGAGCAACACGATATGCCTGTTTGTGCCCGGCGAAAATACCTGGTAGTGGTGGATCAGGTTCGGAAAGACGATGCCGAGGTCTCCCCGACGCACTTCATAGAGATCAGTGCCGACGCCCATGACGAGGGACCCTTCGGTCACATAGATCAGCTCAATCGACTTATGCAGGTGTGGCGGAAAATGCACGGACCTGATTTCATCGATCTGCAGGCTGTCGCTGCTCTCCTGATAAATCGGTATCATGAAAAAGAAACCTCCCTTCAGCTTTTTATTTGACTCATACATGCGGCTATTTCCGGCGAAGACATCGGCTTTCGCCCTGCATTTTGCAAGATTTGACTGATTTTTATTTCGTATTGACAGGAATTATAACAGGCGTAAGGCTATAATGCAAAATGTAAGGAAAAGGAATGCAGGGTACGGAGACCGGAAGGCTCTGGCCTCGTTGAGAATAGAGGAGGAAGTTATGATGACAAAGACAGCATCGACAGGATATACGAACATGAGCAGCCATACAGCAAAGGCTTACAGACCGGCAAAGAAGTCCCTGAAGAAGAGATTTTCGGACTACATGCAGGAAGTGTTTGAGTTCTATGGCAAGCTTTATGAACAGAACGGGTATCGTCCGCTGAAATTCTTCTGATTATCGGACGATCGGACGGGCACAGTGCCCGCCGGAATATCCGTGGACCGGGCCTTCGATGGTCTGACCGGATTTTCAACATTTCTTATATAGCCAGCAACCGCAGCTGCTGTGTTCCTTGCGACGCAGCAGCTGCGGTTTTTTGCGCGGCAGTGCCATCGCGCGAAAAGGTCATGTTCTCCTCAAGCCTTCCTCCCGGCATTTTTGCGCGGCAGTGCCATTACGCCTTCACTGCCCAGCGCAGCTTTGTCGAGTGCGCCCTCGGATTGCGGAAGCACTCCTCCTTCGACGGACGGATTACATCTTTCGCAACAGATGCGTACACGCCGTCCCTCTCGAGCCGGCGGAAGGACTTCTTCACGAGCCGGTCCTCGCCGGAGTGGAATGTAAGGATCGCCGCGTGGCCACCGCTCTTCAGTGCGCCGGGCAGCTTCTCGAGAAATTCATACAGAACCTCGAATTCGCTGTTTACATCGATCCTGAGCGCCTGAAAGACGCGGGCGCAGGACTTGTGGACGGCCTCCTCGCGGTCCTTCCGGTCCATGCGCTTTACCTCGGGCACGCGCGTCGTGAGTGCCTTTTCGATCAGTTCTCTGAGAGCGGTCGTCGTGTCAACCCTGTCTCCGCGCCGGAGGGCGCGCTCCACTTCGGAGGCGATTGCAGAGGCGTAAGGCTCGTCGGAGTTTTCGACGAACATGCCCTCCATCTCCTCGCGGGAGAGCGATGCGAGGCGGTCTGCGGCGCTCTCGCCCTTCCTGGGATTAAAGCGAAGATCCAGCGGCCCGTCGGTCTTGTAGCTGAAGCCTCGCTCCGGGTTGTCGATCTGCATCGAAGAGACGCCGAGGTCAGCGAGAACAAAGTCGAATGGCCCGTACTGCCGTGCGATCTCATCGATGTTCCGGAAGTTTGTGTTGATGGCGGTGAATATGTGATCGCCGTACCCTTTCTCCTTCATGCGGGCGCGTGTCTTTTCAATCTCGATCGGATCGGCGTCGAGCGCGTAGAGATGTCCCCTGCCCTCCAGCTTCTCCAGCATTTTCGAGCTGTGTCCGCCGTAGCCGAGCGTGCAGTCGAGTCCGGTCTGTCCCGGCCTTATGTCGAGAAATGAGAGGATTTCGCCGACCATGATCGGGATGTGCATGCCGGCCGGCGTGTTCCCCTTGCTGATGACCTTCTCGACAGTCTCCCTGTATTTTTCGGGATTTTGTTCCTTGTATTTTTCTTCAAATCGTTTCGGGTAGGCGCCGCTGTAGTGGACGCGGCGTCTGTGCGGCTTATTTTCTTCCATTCCTGCAATTCCTTTCTTTCCTGATCTATATCATGCACGATGTGTGCGCAGAAATCAACAATGCAGAGACAAATGGCGGAATCCTCCGAAATCTGGTAGACTGCATGGAAAGAGCGAGCAATGGAGGGATTACGATGCTTCTGTCTGTCATCTGTATGTTTGCCGGTCTCGCCTGCCTGATATACGGCGCAGCCGTGATGCGGGCCCGGACGGGGACTTCATTTTATGTGGTGTGGCTTGTTCTGGGAACTTTCATGGTGTGCATGGCCATCCTGGACATGAGCGGCTTTCTGGCATCCGTGCCACGGCCTCTTCTTGCGGCGGGCCGGGCGCTTGCGGCCGCCCTTTTGATGCTTCTTGCCGCGACTCTTGCCATGGTGCTGAGCGGCTTCAGGGCGGGCGGAAGAGACGCGCATCGGTGCGGCCTGTCTGATCGCCGGCCGGGAAGCGGATGCAGGGCGGGCGGAAGCTATATTCTCGTGCCCGGCGCCAGAGTGCGGGAGGACGGTGCAAGCCGCGTGCTGCGGTACAGGCTCGAGCGGGCTGTTCATTTTCTGAAGGAAAATCCGGAGACGATTGTGATCGTGTCCGGCGGAAAGGGAAGCGATGAGCCGTGCACGGAGGCCGAGGTGATGCGGGACTACCTTCTGAGAGAGGGAATCGAGGGGTCGAGAATTATTTCTGAGGACCGGTCGGTGAACACATCACAGAATATCCGCTTCAGCGCGGACGTGATAAGAAGGAGAGGAGACTCTGTGAGACAGGTAAATGTCGGAATTGTCACGAGCAATTTTCATATATTCCGGGCCGTCAGGCTCGCGAAAAAGGCGGGATACCGGCATGTGTACGGCATTCCCGCGAAATCAACGCCGTTTTTTCTGCCCAACAATGTGCTCCGCGAATCATTGGGCATCGTGAAGGACTGGCTGCGCGGGAATCTGTGACTCACATGAAGAAGTGGAGGAACATCGTGATGATCCACATGTATGCGACTGTCTTCGGGATCATCAGCATGCCGATTGCCGGGAAAATACCTGCGAGAAGAACGACGGGGATATAGCAGATAAATGAAATTCCGACGGCGAGCGGAAGATGCTTCAGCTTCCGGTCGTGGTTTTCTTTGATTTCCTGTTCGAAGAGACAGATGATCAGCGCGCCGAGAAGGACGAACGGAATATTTCTCAGGACGCCGAAGAGAAGCGGCGGATTCGCGGAGAACCATTTGTTCTGCGGCAGCAGGCAGAGGCCAATGCGAACCGCGGCGAGAGCCAGCACGGTGAATGTGAGCGTCTGTCTTTCTGCGATCCTGTAGCGGTCGCGCCAGATAAAATAGAGAATCACGTAGAAAATAGTCATCGTGAGCGACGTGATCAGTTTGCCGCCGCCGAGGAGAGCGGCATGCGCTGCAATCCCGGTCGTCCACAGCGCATATATGCGCGGAAGGAGGTGGAAGCAGTCGCCGATTCCGAGTATGAGAGTCATGATGCCGGCCTTCCTGAGAAGCGACGCGCGGCGGCTGCGGAACAGCGTCTTTTTCTTAAGCTCTGCGGCAGTGTATACCTTCGATGGCTGTCTGTGGCCCTCGGGTTTGGCTGTGTCTTTCGCATCCGGGGCGATGATGTCTTCTTCGGGTGTCCCGGCAGATGATGCGGCCGACACGCCCTGATCTGCGGCCGCTGCGCTCAGGCCCTCTTCGACGATTCGCGTGTTCTCTGATACCTTGGAGAGCGCTGTCTTGGGAGCGGCCGCTGCGGTCCCGCCTGGCTCTTCCTGCTTCGCGGCGCCTTCGGATGCGTCTGTCTTTGCAGCGGATAAAGCCGCGTCCGCCACCGACTGCTCGACTGCCTTTTCTGTCCTGCGCAGCCGTTTCCCGAGCCGGATCGCGGATCTGTGATCCCTCTTCGCCTGCCGGAACATCGCGAGACCGGCGGTGATCGCAAAGCTCAGGTATAAAATTTCAAATATAGTCTCCATGATTGCCTGCATGGTAAAGTTCCTCCACGTACGGATAATACCGCATCTTATCTATTCTCTCCACAAAAGGTGACAACTGTCAAGTGAAAATCTGCATCGTATTTTTGTGCATAATGCCATGGGGCGAGTCTTTGCGCGACGGTACGGAAACCGAACATTGCGCGGCTTGCCTCCATGCCCGGTGATTTGGTTTAATTCGCGTGAAGGCACGGCAAACGGAATCACCGGGTGTGCAGCAGTCCGGGATTGCAGGATGGGATGTGATACTATCTTGCCAATGTGGGTTGAATGGAGTATAAATATAGAAAGTGCATAAAATACACCGCAGGAAATTGGCAGGTTTTACCAGTCTCAGGCGGGTCATATGGACTGCAACATACATGGCGTAAAAACATGAAGGCGGCGGGCTGTTGAACCGCGGCGGACAGAGCGCCTTTCACAGGGATTGAAGCAGTAAGGAGGACAGGAACCTTGGGTATTATCGCACCATCTATACTTTCAGCAGATTTCATGAAGCTCGGTGAGCAGGTCAGGACTCTCGAAGAGAGCGGCTGCCGGTGGCTTCATATTGATGTCATGGACGGAATGTTTGTTCCGTCCATTTCGTTTGGGATGCCGCTGATCAAGTCGATCCGGAAGGACAGCAGACTTTTTCTTGACGTTCATCTGATGGTGAGAGACCCGGAGCGCTACATCGGCGAGTTCGTCGAAGTCGGCGCGGACAGTATCTCGATTCATGCGGAGGCGTGCGCGCACATTGACCGCACGCTGCAGGCGATTCGCGACGAGGGAGTGAAGGCGTGTCTTGCGCTCAACCCGGCGACGTCTGTCCACGCGGTCGATTATGTCACGGATAAACTTGACATGGTGCTCCTCATGACGGTCAATCCGGGATTCGGCGGGCAGAGCTATATTCCGGCGATGACGAAGAAGACGCGCGACATGCGGCGGCTTCTCGATGAAAACGGATGCGAGAATGTCCCGATCGAGGTGGACGGCGGCATCAACGGTGCGACGATCGGGGAGTCCATGGAGGCAGGCGCGGAGATCTTTGTTGCCGGCTCCGCGGTGTTCCGCGGCGATATCGCGTCGAACTTCCGGAAGCTGAGCGCGAGGACGTTCCGTGAGCCTGAGAATGCCTTTGTGCGAATCGTCTGAGAAATAGTTTTTCAAGGGGGAAGGCAGATTGAGTACAAATCAGCAGAAAACATTGGATCCCGCGGCCCGCGAGAAGGTAATTGTCCGGACGAGCGCTGTCGGTATCCTGACAAATGTGGTTCTCGCCGCATTTAAAGCTCTTGTCGGTCTCGCGTCGAATTCCATCGCGATTACGCTCGACGCGGTCAATAACCTGAGCGACGCGCTGTCGAGCGTCATCACAATCATCGGTGCAAAGCTGGCGGGCAAGGCACCGGACAAGAAGCATCCGTTCGGCTATGGCCGGATTGAGTACATGAGTTCGCTCATTGTCGCGGCCATCGTTCTCTACGCCGGCATCACGTCATTGATCGAGTCCGTGAAGAAGATCATCCATCCGGAGGTCTCTGACTACTCGCTTCTCACGCTGATTATCATCGCGGTCGCAATTCTCGTCAAGCTGGCGCTCGGCCGCTATGTGAAGCGGAAGGGCAATGAAGTCAACTCGGGTTCGCTCATTGCTTCCGGCTCGGACGCGTCCTTTGACGCGATTCTTTCTGCGTCGGTCCTCGCATCCGCGATTCTGTACCTTGCGACCCGCATTTCCCTCGAGGCGATTGTCGGCGCGGTCATCGCGGTCATCATCATCAAATCCGGCATCGAAATGATCGGCGAGTCGGTCAGTTCCATGCTGGGCGAGCGCGTCGGCTGCGATCTCGCGAAAAATATCAAGGCGACGGTTGCAGAGGAGCCGGAGGTTCTCGGGGCCTACGATCTCTTCTTAAATGACTACGGCCCGGACCGCTATATGGGCTCCATCCACGTCGAAGTGCCGGATACGATGACCGCGGTTGAGATCGATGCGATGTCCAGGCGGATTTTCCAGAAAGTGTACAGCCGGTACGGCGTCATGATTACGGCGGTCGGCATTTACTCCCACAACACGGGAGATGATGAGGCGTCGAAGATGCTCGCGGACATCCGCCGGAAGGTCATGGCGCACACCGGCGTGCTGCAAATGCACGGCTTCTATGTCGACTTCGCGTCAAAGAAGATTTCATTTGACACGGTGCTTGAATTCAAGAACGCGGAGGGACAGACGGCCGAGGAGGTTTACGCGCAGGTGCTGGATGAGATCCGGAAGGCGTATCCGGACTTCGATGTTCACATCACGTGTGACCGCGATCTGAGCGAGTGAAAGGGGTTCCTGTGCGCGCAGGCCCGTGAGAAGTGACGGCTGCCAGGAGGATGACTGACAGATAAGCAATCAGTGAATTTCCGGAAAGACCCGGAGGATATGGACATGAATTGTCTGTATTCTCCGGGTCTTTTGCTGTCCGCATTTTGTATACAATCCGGGCAAAGACGTGCCCTCATGTGCGGAAATGCGGCGTTCATGCCGGTTCGCGAGGACGTCGTCGATAAATACGGGACGGATTTTGCGGCGACCGCGGACAAGAACGTCTACGCCGGCCCGTTCGTCATTTCCAGCACGGACAACGGCGAGCAGCACGCTTGTCATGCCGCTCGTCGCCGGCTACGGTGGCAAGTTCTACGGTGACTGCTATACGCTCGATTCTTATCCGATGGACGGCGATCAGGACAAGGCGCAGGAGTACCTGAAGACGGCGATGCCATTAATGCGGGACCGTCAGCTGCCCACTGGCTCGGATGCGACTCGACGGGCCGCGACCTCTGGGTCCGGGTCTGGATGGGCGCGCGCGTTTCACTCACGATCGGTGTCGTCGCGGCAACGATCAACATGTGTATCGGTGCGCTACTCGGCGGGCTCTGCGGCTACTACGGCGGCAGGCTCGACATGATTATGATGCGCGCCCTGTCTGTCGATCCGGAGTTCATCGTGTGCGACGAGCCGATCTCCGCGCTCGACGTTTCGATTCAGGCGCAGGTCATCAATCTCGTGAACTACTCCGACTTATAGAAGTCGGAGCTTCCTGCTTCAACCACTGCTGCGTTGGCTACGATGATACGTAACTCAATGTCTTACACAATGTCTGCAGGCGTATAAGTTCGGGCTATCCCATCCCTACTATATATTTCGTTTAGGCTGTTTCAGCCAGTAATCGTAATCCCTCATGAAGGATATTGATTGCTGCATTCTGGTCACGGCTCATCGTGAGTCCGCAATCACATTTTATAGTACGTGTCTGCAAACTTTTCATCTCCGGATGGATCTTACCGCAACAATGACATCGCTGCGAGGAAGGAAACCACTTATCTACTCTGACTAGATACTTATTTCTATCAGACAGCTTGTATTCAAGCATGGAAAGAAACATTCCATATCCATTGTCGAGAGTGGCTTTTCCGTTACCGAATCCATGATTTGCCATAGATCGCATATTCAATGTCTCTACACAAACAACATCATACTGATTGGCTATCTGAGTAGATATTTTGTGTAGATGATCCATCCGCTGATTAGCAATATGTCTATGAACCTTATTCACTTTACGGAGTTGTTTGAGATAATTATTCGACTTTTTCTCATTCTTTTTAGAACCTGCTTTTCGTGATAGTTTACGCTGTTCTTTTGCCAGCTTTCTGTGATTTTCACGATAGTATTTGTGGTTTGAGCCGACAATACCATTGCTGTCTACATATAAGCCATCTGACGCATAATCAAGTCCGATCGCATTTGTTTTGTCGGGTATATAATCGTTTTCGACCAGCTCAAATTCAAAAAGAACAGAAGTATAGAATTTTCCATCTGATTCCTGGGAAACCGTAGCAGATTTTATGATCCATCTGCTATCAGGAATACGATGGATCACAGCTTTGATTTTACCAACCTTTGGAAGTTTGATATACCTGTTGTCTATAATCGCAACCGTACCTTTCTGGTTGTTTGTCGTATAAGATTTTCGGCTGTGTTTTTTGGATTTGAACTTTGGAAAACCATTTTTCTTCTTACGGGTTTTGCTAAAAGCATTGTGAAAAGCTGCCTGCAGATCCAGCTGCTTATTGGCGAGAGCAAGACTATCAACTTCCCTGAGATATGGATAATCTTTCTTATACTTTGCCGGTGTAACCGTTGGAAATTTACCAGTCGCTTTATAGCCTTCCAACTTATCGTTGAGCATAAGATTATAAACCTTACGGCAACAGCCAAAGGTTTTTGCAAACATGACCTTTTGTTCCGTTGTCGGATATATCCGATACTTAATTGCCCTGTTTGCCATCTTTCTTACCCTGAGATTGAATGTATTGCCTGATCATGTCTACAGCAGCTTCTCCCGTAGTCAGCAGACAAAAACTTTGTGACCAGAACATCTCTTTCCAAAGGGATTTACGTATCATAGGAAACTCTTTCTTTATGATACGGCTGCTTGCAGATTTATAGGCATTGATAAATTTACTGATCTCTGTATTTGGCTGTCCTCTAAAAAGAATATGAACATGATCGATATCATGGTTCCATTCTTCCAATGTTATGTTATATGTAGGAGCGATCCTCACAAATATTTCTTTCAGACGTATAGAAATCTCGTCATCTATTACCTTGTTTCGATATTTTACGCACATGATAAGATGATAGTGTAGCATGAATACCGAATGATTATTTGTGTATAATTGCATTGTATTTATAACCTGTGTGATAAGTACGACTGATTTATTTATAATAACACAACAAGACGCAAAAGTCAAAAACGCCGTGTTTATCGCAATTCATCCCGCCACCTATAGAGGTGGGGGATTTCTTGCTCACGGCGTGTTAAAACGTCTCCAGAAGGAAATGCATCTGACATACCTTTTTATTGCGCATGATCTGTCGGTCGTGCGGTATATCTCAGACCGCGTCATCGTCATGTATCTGGGGAGCATCGTCGAGCAGGCGGCGGCGGACCAGCTGTATGAGCATCCGCTTCATCCGTACACGAAGGTGCTTCTCTCCGCGATTCCGATCGCGGACCCGGACCGGACGAGGGCCGCGAAGCGGCTCGAGATCAGGGGCGAGATCCCGAGCCCGATCAACCTCGGGGCAGGATGTCATTTCGCGGAGCGCTGCCCGTACGCGACGGAGCGCTGCCGGAAGGAGACGCCGGTCATGCGGGAGGTCGAGCCGGGCCTTTATATTCCGGGCTGGGGCGGTGTCCGCATCGAGGACACAGTTCTGATCCGGGAGGACGGCATCGAGAATCTGACGCCGGCGACGAAGGAACTGATCGAGCTGTAAGCGGCTCCGCCGGATGAATAAGAGCCGTCGGATTGTTCCGCTGCTGTTCGCTGAGCCGGGACTTATGCAGCAAAAAAAGATTGTGCCAGCCGTTTTATATCGGTATAATAGAAGAAATCTAATGGTCAGGAGCTGATCCGCGTGGATCGGCTCCTTTTTTCTGAACCGGGAGTTCCGGTCCGGCGCCCTGTCCGTGACCGCAGGAGCGTTTTCGGACAGCGGCCATCTGGAAACGGAGGTTCTCTATGCTGCATATTCTCACATCGATCGACAGTGTCATGTATTACCCGATTCTTATTATCGTGATGGCGGCGGCCGGCATTTATTTTACGTGCCGGACGAAATTCGTGCAGGTTCGCCTGTTCGGTGAGGCATGCCGGCTTGTCATGGAGAAGCCGCAGGATGCAAAGCACATCTCGTCCTTTCAGGCGCTCATGGTCTCGACGGCCTCGCGCGTCGGTACGGGAAATATCATCGGCGTCTCGACTGCGATCTGCCTCGGCGGGCCCGGTGCGGTCTTCTGGATGTGGGTCATGTGCATCATCAGTGCGTCGACCGCATTTATTGAGAGCACGCTCGCGCAGATTTACAAGCGCCGTGACAAGGACGGCGGCTGCTACGGCGGACCGGCGTACTATATCGAGCGGGCGCTCCACGCGCGGCATCTCTCCGTGCTGTTCTGCGTGTTCCTGATCTCGGCGTACGCATTCGGCTTCAACCTCCTGTGCTCCTATAACTTGCAGTCAACATTTGCGGCGTACGCATTCTATGATCCGAAGTCGACGCCGGTCGTGATCGGCGCGATTCTGGCGGTTCTTGTCGGCTACTGCGTGCTCGGAGGCGGGAAGCGCATTGTTCACCTGACGGAGGTCATTGTGCCGGTCATGGGCGTATCCTACGTCGTGATTGCGCTCATCGTGATTCTCGCGCATATCACACATATCCCGGCGATGTTCGCGCTGATTTTTGAGAACGCCTTTGATTTCAAGGCAATTGCGGGCGGGATTGCGGGTTCCTGCCTTGTCTACGGTATCAAGCGCGGCCTCTATTCGAATGAGGCCGGTGTCGGTTCCGCACCGAATGCCGCCGCGTCTGCGGTCGTTACGCATCCGGTCAAGCAGGGCCTCGTCCAGACAATTTCTGTCTATATCGATACGATGCTTCTGTGCACGGCGACGGCCCTCATGTGCCTGAGCTCCGGTACGGCGCGCTCGAAGGCGGTCTCCGGTGCACCCTATGTGCAGAACGCAATCTCGACGGTCTTCGGAAAGGCCGGCCCGCTGTTTATTACGATCGCGATGGTGCTGTTTGCATTTACCACGCTGATTGGCAATCTCTATTATGTCGGCAATGCACTCGCCTACATGAACCACAAGCAAATGCCGTCGAAGCGCTTTATGACGGTCTTCCACATCATCTGTGCGATTGTCGTCTTCGCCGGCGCGCTTGTCCCGATGGACGCGGCGTGGGCGCTCGCGGACATCACGATGGGCCTCATGACGCTGATCAACCTGCCGTCGTGCGTCCTTCTCTCCGGGACAGCAATCCGCGCCCTGCGGGACTACGAGAAGCAGAAGAAGGCGGGGAAGAACCCGGTGTTCCGCGCGCACGACATCGGGATCTACGACGGAGTGCTGGATTTCTGGAAATGAATTGAATACGCTCCGGTGTATCGGCTATAATACAGATATACCGGATGATCAGTGGCTGATCCGCGTAAGGGTCAGCCTCTTTTTCTTCAGATTTCTTTGACGGAGGTGACAAGTTTGAAATCAGTAAAGATGTTCTACATAGACGGCTGCCCGTACTGCCGCGCGGCGAGGGAGGCTCTTGCGGACCTTGAGAAGAGTGAGAAATACAGCGGCCTTTCGGTGGAACTCATTAACGAGAGAGAGCATCCGGACGTCGCGGATCGCTATGACTACTACCATGTGCCGACGGTGTTCGTGGACGAGAAGAAAGCGTTTGAGACACAGCCGGGGGAGAGCGCAGACGTGATCCGGGATCATCTCGTGAAGGCGCTCGACTCGGCGATCTGAGCTGACAAACGCTGCGCTGCCGCGCCAGAATAGCTGTGCGGCGCGAAGCCATATCTGATGAAGGAAGGAGGTTTTTTATGAACGCCCGAGAACTGTACAATCTGTGGCTTGAGAAGCTTCCGCAGGACGATCCGATGCGTGCGGAGCTCCTTGCCATAGGTGACAATGAAAATGAAATCACCGACCGCTTTTATCAGGAAATCGTCTTTGGGACGGCGGGCCTTCGCGGCATCTGCGGGGCCGGCACGAACCGGATGAACCGCCTGACGGTCGGCCGCGCGACTCAGGGAATCGCGGACTTCATTCTAAAGTCGGGAGAGGACGTATCGCGCGGCGTCGCGATCGCCTATGACTGCCGGTATCACTCGAAGGAATTTTCCGAGATGGCGGCGGAGATTCTCGCGGGCAATGGAATCCGCGCGTACCTCTTCCCGTCGCTGCGTCCGACGCCGGAGCTTTCCTTTGCGATCAGAAAGCTCGGCTGCGTGTCCGGCATCAACATGACGGCGAGCCACAATCCGAAGGAATATAACGGCTACAAGGTCTACTGGGAGGACGGCGCACAGATCTCGGGAGAGATTTCCGAGGGCATGCAGACGGAGATCCGGAAGCTCGACATGTTCGCGCCGGTGAAACGCATGGCGCTCTCCGAGGCGGCGGAGAAGGGCCTTGTGCAGATGCTGGGCGTGGAGATGGACCGCGCGTATCTTGACTACGTGGAGTCGATGCGGCAGCGGGATGACGATGAACTTGACCTCACGGTGCCGGTCGTCTACACGCCGCTCAACGGCGCAGGCTCGATTCCGATGGCGCGCGTCGCGAAGGAG